>CAZSIA010000055.1:0-6085 GCA_964606905.1 uncultured Anaeroplasmataceae bacterium
GGTGTTTTATTAACAGGTGATGCAAATAATTGGTATGAAGCAATTACACCAGAAAATGTTGTAATAAAAAATAATAAATTTTTAAAGAATAACTTTGCTGTTGGTAACACTGGAGGAGATATTTCTATATCTATTTATGGTAAGGGATATAACTTAGCTTCAGTTGGTACTGTAAAAAATGTTGAAATTTATAATAATTTCTTCGGAAACTCTGCGAACGCAGGTATTTATGCTAACAGTATAAAAGGATTAAAAATCCATCATAATTATATGAATAACGTTGGTATTTCACCAAAAACTGCTTTATTTGAAGCAGGTATTTATATAGCTCATTGCGAAGATGTAGAACTTAATATGAATGTTGTAAATAAAAACGATTCATTAACATTTAAACCTATTTATGTGGGCGCTGGTGTTAATACTGATACTGTTAAATTAGGAAAAAATACTGGATTTGGTATTGAAGATGTTGTAAGTAAGGTTGTTTCAACAGAATTTGATATTGCAAAAATTGAAGATGGTTCTACATTATTGTCAAATGTGGCAAATCTTGATGATTGGAGTCATATTCCAGATAATTTAAGTATTGTCGGTGCGAGTAATGTAGATCAAACTGAAATGCCATTAAATGATGCTACATTTAAAGTTAATCATATGAAGCTTGCATACGATTCAAAAGGTATTTATATCGCATATGATGTTTATGATAATGACTTATTATATTCTGCTACTTCATCATATTGGGAAGGCGACGGTGTGGAAATCTTTATGACAGCAGAAAATGAAAGTAAAGATCCATTAAGTGTTTTAAAACTTACTGATGATTCATGCTTGCAATTGTTTATGTCTCCTAATAATGATTATGGAAACCAAGTTGTTGAGTTAAGAACTTCATCTAATATCTTTGAACAAAAATCTTTAGTTCAAATGGTATTTATAGAAAAATCTAGTGCTGATGGTTATGTAGGAAAAGTATTTATTCCATTTGAGTTAATACCTCAAATTAAGGCAAAATTAGATAATAATGAACAATTTAGTTTTGCAATTAATTTCTCTGATAGCGATTCTGGAGCAATTCGTGTTCAATATGCTACTGTATCTCATCCAGTAGAATTTAATAAATATGTTCCTTATAGTATGTCTAAGGTTGGGGAAGGTGAATAATATGAAAAAAATATTATGTTTACTATTATTGATTTTTGTATTAGTTTCATGTGATAAAACAGAAACACCTGACCCAGTGACTCCAGAAACGCCTATTACTCCTGTTGTTCCTTCAGAAAAAGAAGATGAATGGGATTTAAATGAAATGATGAATGACCCTAATGCAATGGGACAATATGGTAATAAGGATAATGTTAATCGATATCCAGAAGATGAATTATATGATCTAATTGTTAACAAATCTAAAGCTTTACAAGTTAATGAAACATATGTTGAAGATTTTGAAAAAGAAGATTTGTATAAAAGATTTTATCCTATATCTGTAAGTGATGGAGCTTCATTCACTTATGAAAATAGTCCTAACTATAGTATTGATGGAACTTCACTTTGCTTAAGAAGTCAAGGTGACTATGCGGGACTTACCTTTGGTGGTATGAAATTTGCTAAAAATAGTACTTATAGGATTAAATTTGATTATAAGATAATTACTGCATCTAACGATTTCTTTTTTCAATTTAGATCTGTAACTGGCGGCGTGGCAACAGATATTTATCAAACTATTTCTGGTAATTCCGGTGATACAGGTACAATAGATAGAATCTTTTATTTAGGAGATTATGTTGATTATCAAGTAATGTTTTTCCCACGCAATTATAAAGGTACTATTGTTATCGATAATATTGAATTCACAAGATTAAATTCAAAGCCAAGAATTATTAGTTGTGATTTTGTTGGTGATTTAAATGTTGGACAAACAATTCAATATGATTATCAATATTATGATTCTGAAGATGATTTAGAAGAAAGTACTGAAGCAAAATGGTATGTTTCTTTAGATAAGAACGGTAAGAATAAAGAATTAATTGCTGAAGGAACAGATAGTGTTGAAATTACAGAAGATATGGTAGGTAAATACTTAGGTGTATCATTAAAGCCAACTTCAAATAGTAATGATGAATTTGCAGAAGGTAATTTATTCACTTATTACACTAAGAATAAAATTGGTGGAGTAGATGCTAGTGTAGGCTCAACTATCCAATTAGATTACGGAGAAGAGTTTAATGAAGATTTTGAAAGTGATACAAATGTAGAAGGAAACATTTATTTTAATGATGATGTAAATACATATTCATATATTACTACTCAAAATCCAATTGATGGAGAACGCTCATTATATATTAGTTCAGCTGGTTCTTTTGCTTATGTAAAATTTGATGGTATAAAATTCCAAGCAAAAGGTATATACGAACTTACATTTGATTACAAGTTTATTTCTAAAGGTGAAAACTTCTATGTTCAAATGAGAACAGATAGTTCAGATTATTCACATGATAAATTTGTTAATGTTGATATGAGTCAAACAGAATTAGGAGAAATTTATCACTTTAAAACTCAATTCTCATTAGATGGTTTCTCTGATTACTATTTAATGATGTTCCCTTCTAATACAGGATATGAATTAATTATTGATAATTTAAAATATACAAGATTAGAAGGTGTTAACAATCCAGTTGTTAGTAAAGAATTACAAGTTGGAGAAACTTTAGAAGAAGACTTCAATGATCCTTATTCTTTAAAAATTGGATTCGATTTATCACAAACTCCAAATTGTGAGATTACATCTGATAATAATTTAGTTATTGATGGTAAATCTCTATATTTTGAAAGTGATGGTAACTATCATTGTTTATTTATTAACAATGGATTAATTTATACTCCAAATGCTACTTATAAAATAGAATTTGATTATAAAATTATAGATTTTAATGACACTGTATACTTCCAATTGAATAGTGGATCAAATACTGTATATAAGCAATTTGGTTTACCTGAGGAAGAAGGTCAACTTTGTCACTTTGAAGCATCATTAACAATTGATGCTGCTACAAATTATGTTATGCAAATATTCCCAGGTTCTTTATCAGGAACAACAATAATTATCATAGATAATTTAAAAATAACAAGAATAGAATAGGAGGAAAAGATATGCGTAAATTATTGTTATTGATTTTTACCTTATGTGTTGCGCTTTTAGCTGGATGTCGTGATAATACAAACACTTCAACCCCAACACCACCAGGCGGAACCGTTGTTACGCCAACACCACAAGAAAATGTGATGGAAAAAGTTGTTGCAAAAGTAAAAGAAGCTTTACCAACTGAGGTAAGTGCTGACTTAGTTATTAATGCACCAACTGAATACTCAGAAGCAGTGATTAGTTTTACTTCTTCGAATGAAGCAGTATTATCTAACTCAGGTAAATATACTAAACCTGAAAATGATACAAAAGTTACTTTAACTATCACTGTTAATTACAAAGAGGAAACAGAAACATTCACTCATGAAGTTAATGTTAAAGGTGTTCCAGTAAATGAAAAACTAGCTGAACTAAAAGAATCTTTAGTCATTGAACAAACTTCAGTAAAATCTAGTTTCGATTTACCAACTGTTACTAAGTATGATGCCACAGTTGAATGGGCTTGTTCTTTATCTGACTTTGCTGAAGTAAGTGGAAATGAATTAGTAGTAACTCGTCCTGCTGAAACATTTACAGATGAAACTGTAACTTTAACTGCGACTATTAAAATTGGTAACGAAAATGTAACAAAAGAATTTTCAATTAAAGTTTTAGCTTTAACTGTTACTGAAATTTCAGTTTCTACTTTACCAACTAATTTAAAAGTTGCTTTAAATGCAACTGAAATGGATGTTACTGGAGGTCAATTATTAGTTACATTAGATGATTCTAGTACAAAAACAATTGATTTAACTAATAATATGGTTGCTTCATTATCTACATCTGAAATAGGAACTCAAACAGTTACAGTTGAATATTTAGGATGTGAAACAACATTTGATATCACAGTTTATAAACCTGCTTCAGCAGTTGCTTTAAATGTTGGTGAAAGTAAAACAGTTGATTTTGAGAATGGATTAGATTTAGGATTAGCAATTGATCCAGCTCAAACACCAAATTCTGGTTTAATCACTGAGGGAGCAATTAATGGAAATTCATCATTGTATATTGAAAGTGATGGTGGATTTAAGACATTATTTATCAAAGATTTCGTTGAATTAAAAGCTAATGAAACATATGTTATTTCTTTCTCTTATCAAGTTGTTTCAATGGTAGATACTATTTATTTCCAATTAGCAGATACAGGAAAATTCACACAATTTGGAAATCCAAATGAATTGAATACTACTAAGAAATTTGAATGGGTTTATAGTGCTTCAGTAGATGCTAATTTAATCCAAATCTTCCCAGGTGGAGGTTCAGGAAAAACTAAATTAATTATTGATGATATTAAAATTGAAAGAGTATTGGCTGAAGAAAATGTTTATAAAACATCATTAGACAATGTTGGAGATTATGTATTAGAAACATTTGGTGATCCAGCTCATACTATTATTACTTTAGATACTGCTCCAGCTCCTAGTAGTGCAGTAGTTTCTCAAGGAATTGATGGCTCATCATTATCATTTGTATCAAATGGTGGCTTTGCGGGTGTTTATTTAAAACCAAATAGTGGTTTATTAAAATCAGGTAATCTATATAAAGTGTCTTTTGATTATGTGTTAACTGAATTAGCGGATACAATCTATTTCCAATGGTATAACAATGGTGCTGCATCATTTGTACAATTTGGTTCATCAAGTCAAATTGGAACAGAAGTTCAACATTTTGAATGTGAAGTGGAAGTTACAGATAATGCATTAATTTTCCATATGTTCCCTGGAACAACTGCTGCAACTACTCAATTATTAATTGATAATTTCAAAATTGAAAAATTAGAAACTCCTGTTAGAACTTATTCAGTAACTTACGTTATTAACGGTCATGGTGAACAACCAGAAAATCTAACAGAACAAACTACTTTACCAGCTGAATTACCTGTATTAACTGAAGAAGGTTATACTTTTGATGGTTGGTACACAAATGCAGGATTAACTGAAGTTGCAGTGGCTGGTACCGAATTATCAGCAGATGTTATTCTTTATGCAAAATGGACTTCAAATAATCCAGATCCAGTTGTAGAAGAAAATGTATATAAAGAATCATTAGATAACGCAGGTGATTATGTTTTAGAAACATTTGGTGATGCTGAACATCAAGTTATCGTATTAGATACAGCACCAGCACCAGATAGTGATGTAGTTACAGAAGGTATTGTGGGCTCATCATTAGCGTTTGCATCAAACGGTGGATTTAATGGTGTATATTTTAAACCAAATGCAGGATTATTAAAAGCTGGTAATACGTATATTGTATCATTTGATTATGTATTAACAGCATTAGGCGATACAATTTACTTCCAATGGTATAATAATGGTGCATCTGATTTTGTGCAATTTGGTTTAGCTAATCAAATTGGTGCAGGTGTTCAACACTTTGAATGTGAAGTTGTAGTTACTGATGATGCATGTATTATGCATATGTTCCCAGGTGGTACAGCTGCTCAAACTTCATTATTAATTGATAACTTCAAAATTGAGAAAAAAGCAGTTGAAGAAAATGTATATAAAGAATCATTAGATAACGCAGGCGATTATGTATTAGAAACATTTGGTGATTCTGCTCATCAAGTAATCGTATTAGATACAGCAGAAACTCCTGATAGTGCGGTAGTTACTGAAGGTATTGAAGGTTCATCATTATCATTCGTGTCTAACGGTAGCTATTCAGGTGTATATTTAAAACCAAATGCGGGTTTATTAAAGGCTGGAAATTCATATAAAGTATCATTTGATTATGTATTAACAGCATTAGGCGATACAATTTATTTCCAATGGTATAACAACGGTGTGGCTTCATTTACACAATTTGGTTTAGCAAATGAAGTTGGTACAGAAGTACATCATTTCGAATATACAATTGTAGTTACTGATGATGCTTGTATTATTAAAATGTTCCCAGGTG
>CAZSIA010000055.1:6185-7748 GCA_964606905.1 uncultured Anaeroplasmataceae bacterium
GAATATACAATTGTAGTTACTGATGATGCTTGTATTATTAAAATGTTCCCAGGTGGTACAGCAGCTCAAACTTTATTACTAATGGATAACTTCAAAATTGAAAAGTTAGCAGTAGAAGAAGAATCTAAAGATACTTTGGAAAATGTTGGAGATAAAGTAATCGTGACATTTGATGATTCTGAAAATCAATTAATCACATTAGATACAGCACCAGCTCCAGATAGTGGTGTTGTTACAGAAGGAATTGAAGGTTCATCTTTATCAGTAGTATCAAATGGAAGTTTTGCAGGTGTATTTTTAAATCCTAAAGCAGGATTATTAAAATCAGGTCATACTTATAAAGTATCATTTGATTATAAAGTAAATGATTTTTCTGATACAATTTATTTCCAATGGTATAATAATGGAGCAGCAAGTTTTCAACAATTCGGTTCTCCTGATACAGTTGGCACAATTCAACATTTTGAATGTGAAATAGTTGTGACAGATGATGGATGCAATATGCATATTTTCCCAGGTGGAGCAAGTGCATTGACATCAGTTTTAATTGATAACATCGTAATTGAAATGGTTGCATAACAATTCATTAAACAAATTATTTTATTTAAAAAAACATACAAAGACTATCTTAGGATAACCTCCTAGGATAGTTTTTTTTATTAGGTGATTTATGAAGAAAGTCACCGGATTTATCTTCGCTTGTTCAAGGGAATAGATGAATTTTTAATCAGTCAAAATCAAAAAAATCTAGTCTTTTTTTCGACTCACTCACCCATAAACATATTAATTTTTTCACGACTTCACATGTTGAATGTGTCGTTTTACTAAATCGAATTGACCCTAAAAACTAATAAAATAAGGCTAAAATCATTGTTTTGACTGTTGTTTTAGTTTTTTTCTTCGTTATGTTTAGATTATATATTGAAATAAAAAAATACTAATAAAATGAAAAAATAGGTGTGTGGTTGTATTCGTAAACACATGAAAGAACATATCATTTTACTATCACTTACTGGTGTATGCAAACAATGACTAAATCAACTGATTTTTTTAGAAAAAAGTGGCTTAGTAAGGCCGTAAAACAGCTTAAAAATTTTTATTTTCGCAACTGAAAAAAATGCTTGATTTTGTTATTTTTTGGTGCTAATATATTTATGCCATATCAGTCTGGTATGGAACATTTTAATAAGGAGACAATGACAATGTATTTATTACGTTCAGAGGAGACAATGGACGTGTAAGGAGGTAACTAGGGTGGAATACCTTGTTATCCTTGCAGTAATATTGACATTGATCAGCATTATTTGCAAGGATGATGATTCTTCTGATAAGAAGTAGTTAAAACCTTATTTTATTCGTTGTCTCCTTAAAAATGAGAAAAGGGATTAGTTGGTAGCTAATCCCTTTTCGTTTACCTTATTTATTCATTGTCTCTTGACAATTATAGTATATGATAAAAATAAAAAAAAATCAATATTTACGTAAGTGTTTAGGTGAAAAAATTAACATTTTGCAAGAAATACAGTTGATACATTAAACTTTGTTCGTAAACTAAAAAGTTAC
>CAZSIA010000056.1:0-7695 GCA_964606905.1 uncultured Anaeroplasmataceae bacterium
TCAATTAAGTAAAGAAGAAAAATTATTATTAGCATTAAATGAAGTGGAAAATCAAAAATTATATAGGAAAGCTTCATTATTGTTTAAAAAAGAAATTTATTCTAAAGAATTAGTTGAAAAATTTGATGAAGATGCATATATTGAAGTTTCTAGTAAACCTATTAAAGGATATTCATTATTAACTAACGAAGAAGGAAATCTTTATTTAGTTAAAGCAATGAAAGCTGATACTGAAACTGATGTATATGGATTTGAAGTTTTAACATTACCAAATGTAACTGAAGAAGAGTTAAAAGCTTTACATGATTATAAAAAACGTGTTTGTATTTTAAAATTAGTTTTATTTGGATTATATTTATTATTCTTATTAGCTGGACTTTATGTATTCTTAGTTAGTATTTTTGATAGTATTCAATCAAGTGGATTTGATGGAGCATTATCAACTGCATATTTCTTCGCAGGTGGTTATGTAACTATTGGAATTGGTTTATTATTGTTAATTTTAAAGAAAGAAAAAAAGTGTTGTAAAAAATAATGCAACGTTACTTTATTACTGAAAAAGAATTTGTTGAAAACATCATTGTAAGCGATGATGTTTTTCATATTGTTAAGGTTATGCGTAATAAAATAGGTGATTTAATTGAAGTTTGTTACGATAACTTTGCATATATTGCAAAAATTACTGCTTTAAATAATAATTCAGTAAATTTTACAGTAATAAAAAAAATAGAAAATAAAAAGCAAAATAAACCGAAAATTACTTTAATTCAAGGCCTTGCTAAAGGGGATAAAAACGATGATATCATTAAACATAGTACAGAACTTGGCGTTGATAATATTATCTTATTACAAATGAAAAGAAGTATTATTAAAATTGAAGCAAACAAATTAGAAAATAAATTACTTAGATTTAATAAAATAGCTAAAGAAGCGGCAGAACAATCACATCGTAATAGTATTCCTGAAGTTAAAATTATAACTAATATTAATAAATTTGATTTTTCAAGTTATGATTTGAAATTACTTCTTGATGAAGAAGAGGCTAAAAAAATTGATGGAAGATTATTAAGTAGTGTCTCATTCTCTAACTTAACAAATATAGTCTTTGTCATCGGTCCAGAAGGCGGAATAGATGAGACTGAAAGAAAGTTTTATCTTGAAAATGGATTTATTCCAGTAAGTATTGGTAATAATATTTTAAGAACTGAAACAGCTAGTTTAGCATTTTTAGCAATGATTAATTATATTTATATGGAAGGGTAATTTTTATGAGAGTAGCGTTTATTACATTAGGTTGTAAAGTTAATAGTTATGAAACAGATGCCATTAGCGACCTTTTTGTTAAACGTGGTGCTTTGGTAGTTAGTCATAAAGATGAATTTGACGCATGTATAATAAATACATGTTCTGTTACAAATCAAGCAACAGCTAAAAGTAGAAAACTTATTAGAAGTGCAATTAAAAGTAATACTAACGCAATTATCGCAGTTATTGGTTGTTATTCACAAATGGCTTCTGATGAGGTAATGGCAATCGATGGTGTTGATATTATATTAGGAAATAAAGATAAAAAAGAAGTTGTTGAATTAATTTATAAAAAGAAAAAAGAAATGGAAATTATTAATAAAGTTTCTAATATTTTAAATTATAAAACTTTTGAAAATCTTAGTCCAATTTCTTTCAGTAAAACACGTGCATTTTTAAAAATTGAAGATGGGTGTAATAACTTTTGTAGTTACTGTATAATTCCATATACACGAGGACCTATTCGTAGTAAATCCTATAAAGATGTTATTAGTGATATTAATAAAATCATTTCAAATGGTTATAAAGAGGTTGTACTTACTGGTATTCATACGGGTAAATATCACGATAAAGATGTTGATTTTACAAAACTAGTTAAATTGATTTTAACCGAAACAAAGTTAGAAAGATTAAGAATATCTTCAATTGAATTAAATGAAATAACAAATGAATTTTTAGAATTATTAAAGAATAATAGTGTTTTGGCCGAACATCTTCATTTACCTCTTCAAGCTGGTTCTGACCATATTTTAAAGTTAATGAATCGTCATTATACAAAAGAAGAATTTATTAAAAAAATTGAATTTATTAAATCGATTAAACCAAATATATCAATTACAACTGATATTATTGTAGGTTTTCCTGAGGAGACTGATGAAGACTTTTTAGACACAATTGATGTTTGTAAACGAGTTGGTTTTGCAAAAATTCACGCTTTTCCGTTTTCTTTAAGAAAAGGAACAAAAGCAGAAACTTTAAAAGCGGTTAATGATTATGTTAAAAATCAAAGAATGAATGAACTTTTGACTTTAGATAAAAAATTAGAAGAAGAATATAAATTAAGGTTTGTTGGTTCGATAGCTAAAGTAATTTTTGAAACATATCATGGTAAATATCAGGTCGGTCATACATCTAATTATCTTGAAGTTTATCTTGAATATGAACTAAATTTAATTGGAAAAATGGTTGAAGTTATAATTTATAAGTATGAAAATAATAAATTATGTGCAAAATTAATATAATTTTACACAAAAATTATTAAAATTATAAATTTTAAAATATAATACTAATGTAATATTTCAATGAAGGAGAAAGAAATATGAAAAAAATTTTATTAATTTTATTAGCGCTTGTTGCTGTTATGGCACTTGCAGCATGTGGTGAAACACCAGAGGAAAAAGATCAAAAACAATTCAAAGAATATTTAGCAGCAAACGATGCGTTAACTGTTGAAGAATTTGATAGCTTAGTTACCGAAAGCGAAGCAGCTAGTATTCCTACAGATTTATTTACAAATATTAAAGTAGAAAATATTCATGTAGCTATTTCAAATGAAACTGATAGTACAACAAATATTGATGCGTATATTTGGCAAACTGAAAATAATATATATTTAGCGACAGAAGAAGCTATGTATTTAAATTTGACTGAACTTGAATTAGCATATGACGAAGCTCGCACTGTAATGGAAAATAACACTTCAAAACCATCTGAAATGATTGATGCTTATTTAAAGGATATGGTTTCTCAAGGTGAACTTCAAGTAAATTTAGATTTAGAAACTATTTTAGGAGTAGCTTCATTTAAAATTGATGATTTTGAACAAGTAGAAAAAGGAAAATATGTTTTAAAAAATAGTGCTTTATTTGAAAAAATTGCTACTATTAGTGGTGGAGCTATTTCTAGTGCTGATTTAGAGGCTCAATTATCACAAGTAGGATATACTATTAATTTATATACTTATTTTGATGGGTCTCACATTAATGGTTATGAAGTTTCAATTGAAATGACTCAAGTCGGAGTTTCAATGACAATGAGCTTTAAACTTATGTTGTCATTTGCTGGTGATATATTAACTGGTTATTCAGTAAAAGCTAATATTCCTGCTGCTGGTGAACTTGAATTTACTGTTGGGGTTAAAGATGAAGTTTTATCTTTAGATGCAAAAATCACATCTTATGAATATAATACAGAAGGTATGCCACAAGCTGTAGTAATTAGTTTAAATGCAAGTATTTCAAATGAAAATATTACTTTAGTAATAAAACAAGGTGAAGTAGAATATTTAAATTGTAACCTTAATTTCAAATATACTAAATTAAATGAAGTTCATGCATTTGGTATTAGTGGAAGTTTAAAAGTTGTTGCAAGTGAAAATCAAGATGGATCAAAAGGAATAGTTAATATAGTAATTACTTCAGGAAGTAATGTTAATATTCCTGATGCTGTAAAAGCAATGGAAGCTACTGCAACTAATGCATTAGAATCAATGGGACAATCTGAAGTTTTACTTGATGTACCTGATGAAATTGAATAATCTTTAAGCACTTCTTCGGAAGTGCTTCTTTATTTTTAATTTAAAAATTTGTTATATTGACAATCAATTATATTAAATATATAATTATCTAGGAAACCGATGATAGTGAATTTAATTAACATTTGAATATTTTAGCGACGATAAGATGGTGAAAGTTATCGATATTTAGTTAATTAATTGACACACTTGAGGGATTTATTGAAATTACAGTAGATAAAAACGTATTTCGGCGTTAACGAATTAAGTGCCAATGGATAAATTTCATTGGAATAAGGTGGCACCACGGTTATTCGTCCTTAGATTTTTTTATCTAGGGATTTTTTATTTTTAAAGGAGGGTTATTATGCCTATTAGTAAACCAAAAGGAACATATGATGTTTTACCAAGTGAAACTTGGAAATGGAATCGTTTAGAGATGATAATTAAAAAGGTCTGTCGTCTTTACAATTTTAAAGAAATAAGAACACCAATTTTTGAATCAAGTGAATTATTCCATCGCAGTGTTGGTGAGACAAGCGATATGGTTACAAAAGAGACATATGATTTTATTGATAGAGGTGGAAGAAGCAATACGCTTCGTCCAGAAGGAACTGCTGGTGTAGCCAGAAGCTTTATTGAAAATAAATTATATGCAGAACAAACTGTTCAAAAGTTATTTTATATAGGTCCGATGTTTCGTTATGAACGTCAACAAAAAGGAAGATATCGTCAATTTTCTCAATTTGGTGTTGAAGCAATTGGATCAAATAGTCCTTTAATGGATGTTGAAGTAATTTTATTTGCGGCAACAACACTTAAAGCATTAGGGTTAAAAGGTGTTAAAGTAAAAATTAATAGTATTGGCGATGAAGCTAGTAGAGCGGCTTATCGTGAAGCTTTAGTTGAATACTTTAGTAAATATGTGGATGATTTATGTGGCGATTGTAGGGTTCGAATAGAAAAGAATCCTTTAAGAATTTTAGACTGTAAAGTTGATAATAAGAAAGAATTCTTCGCTAATTCTCCAAAAATTACTGATTATTTAAATGAAGAAAGTAAAAATCATTTTTCAAAAGTAATTGAAGCTTTAAAAGAAGTAGGGATTTCCTATGAAATTGATCCAAATTTAGTTAGAGGTCTTGACTATTACTGCCATACTGTATTTGAACTTGAAGCTGATATTGAAGGTTTTGGAGCTCAAAATGTTTTAGGTGGTGGCGGACGCTACGATAAATTAGTTTCTGATTTAGAAGGACCACAAACACCATGTGTTGGTATGGCATTTGGTATGGATAGATTACTTTTAGCGATGGAAGCTGAAGGACTTTTAAAAGAAAATAACGACTATATTCACTTATATATTATTAGTATTGGTGATAAAGCAAGAGTTACAACTGAAAGATTACTATACACTTTAAGAATGGGTGGTTTAGTTTGTGAAGCTGACTACTTAAATAAAGGTATTAAAGCGCAATTTAAGCAAGCTGATAAATTTAATGCACGTTTTACTGCAATTTTAGGTGATGAAGAATTAAATAATTTCGTTATTAATGTTAAAAATAATGATACTGATGAACAAGTTACAATACCTTTAAATGATCTATATTCACACATTTTAGGTGCAATACAAGCAAAAACAAATTCAGCCTGTGCATCTTGTAATAAAAAAGAAGGAGAATAATATATGAGAACTTTTATAAGAGATATTAAATTAGGCGAAGTTAATCATATCGCTGGTTATGTAGAAAATATTCGTAATAAAAAATGGATGTGTTTTATCGTTTTACGTGATACAACAGGTAAAATCCAAGTAACAATTGAAAAAGAAAAACATCCACAGTGGGAAGAAATGTTAAATAGTATTACAGTTGATTCAGTTTTACAAGTGAAAGGACTAATTTTAGCAAGTGAATACGTTAAATTAAATGGTATGGAAATGTATCCTGATGAAATTATAATTGAATCAATTGCTGAACCTAGTCCAATTGTAGCTCCTAAAGGTGAAGAAACTAACATTGACTTAAGATTAGATTACCGTTGGATAGATTTAAGAACTGAAAAAAATACTTTAATGTTTAAGGTTCAATCTTGTTTTGTTAATTTATGTAGAGAATTTTTAAATCAAAGAGATTTTATTGAAATTCACTCTCCTAAATTAATTGGTGCTGAAAGTGAATCTGGTGCTGGTGTATTTAAAGTTGATTATTTTGGACGTGATGCTTTCCTAGCTCAATCTCCACAATTTTATAAACAAATGGCAATGGCTGCAGGATTTGAACGTATTTATGAATCAGGACCTGTATTTAGAGCTGAAAAGTTTGCATCTCGAAAACACGCAACTGAATTTAGTGGTTTTGACTTAGAGTTTTCTTATATTACTTCATATGATGATGTTATGAAGATGGAAGAAGAAATGTTAACTTACGCAATTAGCGGAGTTGTAGCTAAATATGGTAGTGATATTAAACGAGTATTTGATATCGATTTAGTTGTGCCAACTCTTCCTTTCCCACGTATTGATTTACATGAACTTTATTCTGAACTTGAAGCTAGATATGGTTATATTGTTCCTGAGGAAGAAAAAGGTGATTTAACTACTGAAGGTGAAAGAATGTGTCATAAGTTTGCTTTAGAAAAATATGGTCATGAATTTTTATTTGTAACTGGTTATTCTAAAGAATGTCGTGCATTCTATCATATGCGTGATGAACATGGCGTTCCATGTGGTTATGACTTAATTTGGAAAGGCTGCGAAATTACAACAGGAGCTCAACGTGAACATCGTTATGAAATCTTAAAAGCTCAAGCGGAGGAAAAAGGTTTAGCAAATGACGTTAAATTCTATTTAGATTTCTTTAAATTTGGTTGCCCTCCACATGGTGGATTTGGAATTGGTATTGATCGTATTACAATGTTAATCTTTAATGTTGGTATTAAAGAAGCAATGTATTTATTCCGTGGACCAGACCGCTTAAATCCTTAATTAAACTTAATATAAGCGGTGATGTTTATGAAGGAAAAAGTTTTTTTAGCATTAAAAATAATTGGTATTACATTTTAACAATAGTGGTTTTTTTATTTGTTAAACAAGAGTGAGTTTTTGCGGTTGGAGCTGTATTTATATGGTATGCTATTGGTGCTTATATTTTAGATGAATATTATCAAAAAGCTAAATCTGCAATAATTATGGCATTTGCAGGAACAATTTTAGCAGGCATTGCTCGTGTATCTTTTCCAGGAGCTACAGGGATTGTATTTTATGTAATGACTTCAATTTTAAATGCTATGTTTTGTTCGTTAATGTCAATAGGTTTTGTTAATAATACTTATACAAATCACAATCGAAATACACATATTCGTAATAAAAATGACTATTATAGATAACGTAGGGAAAGAAACGGTCTTTAAAATTCTAATATGTTCTTTGGTATAGTTAACATGATCATATTTGGTGTATTGACATTAATGGGATGCTTTAAAATAGACTATGCTTTCTTACCTGTTGCTTATCTTGTGATTAGACTACTTTATATTTGGATTAGAAGTCGTTTATTTAATTAGAAATAATTGGATTATTTATTTCATTTTCTAATGATAAAATACTTATATAATAAAAATGAGGGATTGATATGAAGAAAACAATTATTATTGGTTTAATAATCACGATTGTGGCTGTTTTATTAGACCAAATAAGTAAAATAATTATGGTAGATCTTTTAGTTAAAGAAGGTAATTTTATTGTTGTAATTCCTAACTTCTTTAAATTAAAACTTCATTATAATACAGGTGCTGCATTTAGTAGTTTCGATGGTAATTTTCC
Organism: uncultured Anaeroplasmataceae bacterium; assembly: GCA_964606905.1. Taxonomy (GTDB): domain Bacteria; phylum Bacillota_I; class Bacilli_A; order Acholeplasmatales; family Anaeroplasmataceae; genus CAZSIA01. The sequence goes on from CAZSIA010000056.1 coordinate 7,641, forward strand.
ATTCTTAATGCTTATGACAGTTGTTGCTACAGTTGTATTTGTAATAATGGCAAAA
>CAZSIA010000057.1:0-7691 GCA_964606905.1 uncultured Anaeroplasmataceae bacterium
TTTATAAATTCTAAGGTAGCTACCTACCTCTCTAACTCCCTAAGATTTTAGAGAGTCTTTTTATTTGTAAAGTTAAATGGTTTTACTATTTATTCTTTTTCGGAATTTATTGCATATTTTATCAATAAATTAATATAAAAAGAGCCTTTTGGCTCTTAAATAATCGAAATGGCGCGTCTAGCAGGAGTCGAACCCACAACCTTTTGATCCGTAGTCAAACGATCTATCCAATTGATCTATAGACGCATTACAGAGTGGCGGTCTGGACGGGACTTGAACCCGCGATCTCCAGTGTGACAGACTGACATGTTAACCAACTACACCACCAGACCTTTACGCTGCATTAATAATTATAACACAAAAGTTTTTTTTGACAACTATTATTTTTCTTTTTTTGATATTTTTCTTTTTAAATTAATTATTAATTTAACGCTTTACTCAATAAATATAAATCACAAAGTGCTATTGCGACTGCATTTTCCAACACTACCATCGCTCTTTCAACAATGGCACTATCATGTCTACCTTTAATTATTAAAGGTTTAAGTTCATTAGATTCAAAGTCAAATGTTTCTTGTTCTTTGTAAATTGATGGAGTTGGTTTTACAAAAACATTAATTATAATATCATTTCCATTAGATACTCCACCATTAACTCCGCCATTATTATTAGTAAGTGTTTTTCCTGTTTTAGAAATAATTGGATCATTATACTGGCTGCCTAATAAATCACAACCACTAAATCCAACTCCAAAAGAAACACCTTTAACAGCTCCAATAGAATATAAGATTTGTGAAACTGCAGATTCTAAAGAATAAAAGTATGGTTCACCTAAACCTAGAGGTACATCTTTAACAGTTATTCTTACAACTCCACCAACACTATCTTTAGCTTCAACAATTTCATTCAGGTATTCTTCTTTTTTACTCATATCAGTTAGAGTTCCTAATTTAACTAACTCAGTTTCAAATCTAAAATTAGTTATTTTTTTTGCCACCACACCAGCGGCTACAATTCCAACCGTTAATCTTCCTGAAGTATGTCCACCACCACGGTAGTCATTAAAACCATGATATTTTTCTCTCATAACAAAATCAGCATGACCTGGTCTTGGTTGTGTAACTAAGTTTTTATAATCAGATGAATGAGTATTACTATTAGGAAAACGAATTAACATCGGAGTAGCTGTTGTATAACCATTAAATAATCCAGATTCAATAATTGGATAATCAGCTTCAACTCGCGCTGTTTGAGAAGGTTTATTTGGTTTTCTACGCGCTAAATCTGGTAAAAAATCATCTTCAGCTAAACTAATTCCTGCAGGAATTCCATCAATTAACACTCCTACACTACTATTATGTGATTCACCATAAATATTAATTCTAAATAATTTACCAAATGAATTCATAAGTCAATCCTCCCTCTGAAGATTTATAATTTTTGATATATTTCTTTCACATTAGATTTTAAATCTTTTTGCCATCTTACCTCAGCATGAATAGCTTGAAAAATTAACATATATAACCCGTTATATCCTCGTTTTGAATATTCTAAAAATTTTGTAACTTTAGGATTGCATATTAAATCAACACAACAGCTAGCTTTACTAACTATCTCTTGTGATAAAATTTCACCATCAACATTAGGATACATTCCAACAGGGGTTGTATTAACAATCAAATCAAAATGATTAATACTTCTCAAATCATTATATGTTATACCTTTATTAGAGTCACGTGAAACAACAATTGGATTAGCGTTAATCTTTTTAAGTGCATAGCAAACTGCTTTACTAGCTCCTCCACTACCTAAAACATAAACATCTTTACCAGAAACATCTATACCATAAAATTGAAGTTCATCAATAAAACCTAAATAATCTGTATTATCTCCAATAACTAATCCATCTATAACATATATTGTATTTACCGCACCTATCTTTATAGCCGCCTCAGTTAATTTATCAATATACTTAATTACCATTTCTTTATATGGAATAGTTACATTTAATCCACTATAATAACCAGTTCGTAACAAATCAATTTTATCTTTTATTTCGTCCTCAGTTATTTCAATTAAATCATATACTGCATCTATATTATTTTCTTTAAAGATATGTTCGTGAATTTCCTTTGATTGACTATGGGCTAATTTATACCCTAAAAGTCCATATCTATTCATAATTGTCACCTTGATATTTTTTTGATGCTTCAAGCATTCCTCTAAAGAAAATCAAATAATAATCCTTTAAAGTTTTATCTTGTAGTAAATTAATATTTTTTTCAATTAATTCAATTTCTCTTTTTTCATCAAAAACAGCTAGATTATGCTCTTTTTTATATTCAAGAACATCTAAAACTGCTTTCATTCTTTCTTCGAAAAGCTTAACCATTTCTTTATCAATTTCGTTAATCTTAATTCTAGCTTCATCAATCAAACTCATCGAAATCACCACCTAATTTTCTAAAATCACTCCAAAAATGTGGGTAACTCTTTTTAACACATTCAGCACCTTCAATCATAATAGGAGATGTGCAAACTGTACTAGCCACAGCTAAACTCATTGCGATTCGATGATCGTTATGTGCGTATAGAGTTAATGATCCATTTAAGGTTTCTACTCCAGTAAAATACATCTCATCAGCGCTCTCGCTAACAATGGCTCCTAATTTTAACAATTCTTCTTTAACACAAGTAATGCGGTCACATTCTTTTATTCTAAGTCTAGCTGCATTAATAAATTTAGTATCTCCTTCACATAAAGAAGCTAAAATTGATAAAACAGGTCCTAAATCTGGAGATTGAGAAAAATCAATCACATTTCCTTTTAGTTTGATTGGTAAAGCTTTTATCATATTTTCTTCTACAATCACATCTCCACCTAGTGCTTTAATATCTTCAATTATTTTCCTATCACCTTGAAGTGATTCTAAATTCATACATCCTAATCTAACATCATTTCCTAAAGTACCCATTACCAAGAAAAATGCAGCTTGTGAAAAATCACCTTCTACTGTGTAGTCACAAGGTAAATATTTTTGATTACCACTAATGATAAATTCTTGATAATTGTTATTAATAATTTTTATATTAAACTTCTTTAAAATATCTAAAGTTAAATCAATATAAGATTTAGATTCTAAATTAGTTGTAACTACAATTTTTGAATCCTTATTTAAAAGTGGAAGAGCGAATAATAATCCTGTAATAAATTGACTAGAAATATCTCCTCTTATTTCATATATTCCGCCTTTTAAACCACCATTTGTTTTAAGCGGCATATAACTATCAACTGGATGGGAATAAGAAATATTTTGTTCATCAAAAATTTTATAATAAGAATCTAATGGACGATAATTTAAATTATTTTCTCCACAAAAAGTCATCTCTTGGCTATTAACTAGCATAATCGGAATCATAAACCTAATTGTAGATCCACTTTCACCAGCATTAATAACATTAGATACTCTTTTAACCGTACTACCTTTTACAACTAAATAATTTTCATAACATTTTATTTCAGCTCCAAATGCTCTGCAGCAATCAATGGTGCGCAAAATATCATTTGAAAAGATAACGTTTTTTATTGTACTTTCTCCTTCAGCCAAACTCGCCGCAATAATCGCACGATGTGAATAGCTTTTAGAAGGAACAACGTCAATATCACCATTTAATTTTTTTGGTCTTATTAAGACTTTCACGATAACTCACTCTCCTTAACAGGGTGAATTATTGCATGAGCTACTTCATCAATTAAAATCACATTAATTGTACTAGCGATATTTTTCTTATCAAATTTAAACATTGGTAAAAATTCACGATAATCATACTCTATATAATTTAAATTCAATTTCTTATATAAATTCAATACTTTATTTTTAACATCTGAACTTAAAATATTTAAATCAATAGCGTAATCAATCGCACATAACATTCCATCGAGTACTGCTTCACCATGTAACTTGTTATATTTTAGTTCAATGATGTGTCCAAAAGTATGTCCAAAATTTAATTTCATTCTTTCATTTTTATCAAATTCATCTTTTAAGACAAATTGTTTTTTAACTAAAAGATTAAGATAAATAATTTCTTCGGTTACATTAAGATTGTTTTCTTCAATTAAATCTAGCAAATTACTTGAAGAAATTAAAGCGTGTTTAATTACTTCACCATAACCGTTTTTAAGTTCTCTTATTGGTAATGTTCTTAGCACTAGTGGATCAATTAAAACAAGTTCTGGTTGATTAAAAGCTCCTAAAATATTTTTATGACCCAAAAAATCAATCCCTGTTTTTCCACCAATACTACTATCGACTTGTGAAAGCAATGAAGTAGGAATTTGCACAAAAGGCATACCGCGATAAAGCGTTGATGCAATAAAGCCAACTAAATCACCAATAACTCCACCACCTAATGCAATCAAGAGTCCTCCTCTTGAAGCACCTAGTTCAATCAAGCACTTACATACATCTGAATATGTTTCTAGAGATTTACTTTTTTCATATCCTTCAATAATAATTGTCTTTACACTAAAAGAAGAAAGAGCATTTTTAACAAGCGATAAATAAATTTCAGCAACTCTTTCATCTGTAATAATATAAACATTTTTGTTTGTGTAAACTTTCTTAATTTCATCATCAATATAAGTTAGAAGATTATTCTTAATAATTATTTGATAACTTTTAGAAAGCGGCATATTTATAATATACATCTACATCACTTCTCTTTTCTTTTTCGAAGAGATAAATTTTTCGTTTAATAAACTAATATTTTCGCTAGATATAGCGTTTTTTATCATTTGCAATTCTTCTATAAATACATCTATTTGATTTGTCAAATAATCTTTGTTCTCAATAAATAATTGACTCCAAAGTCCCTCGTTAATCATAGCAATTCTTGTTAAATCCCGATAACTATCACCAATAAATTTCACTACTTCATCATTCGAGTTACTATTAACTAAGCTCACCGCAATCGCATGTGTAAGTTGAGAAGTATAAGCAATCATTTCATCATGAAACTCTGGTGTTATTTGATGAATATGTCTAAATCCTAAATCTAAAGCCATTTGTTTAACAACATTAATCGCTTCTAAATTTGTATCATCAATCGGACATATCAAGAAATTTGTACCTTTAAAAATTGCTTCATCGGCATACATAATTCCAACCTTTTCACGACCAGCCATCGGATGTGAACCGACAAAAAATGATTCCCTTAAAAGTTTTGTAGCTTCATAGCAAATACTTCTTTTAACACCACATACATCAGTTACAACTTGACCCTTTTTAAAATAGGTTAGATTTTCTTTAATAAATGGAATTAAATCATCTGGATATAAGCCAACAACAACTAAATCAACATCAAAAATAGTTTTAGAAGTCACGGTATATCCATCTATAATAAAGCCTTGTTTTTTTGCATATTCAATTGTTTTTATATTTTTATCTACACCGTAAACTTCATAACCTTTTTTACTTAATCCTTTTGCATAAGAACCGCCAATCAATCCTAATCCAACTATCAAAACTTTCATTTTAGATCTTTTTTCCAACAATCGGTGCAATCAAACGAAGTTGCCCCATCATTTTATCAAATTTCGCAGGTTTTAATGATTGTGCTCCATCACATAATGCACATTCAGGATTGTTATGAACTTCAACGATAATTCCATCAGCTCCACAAGCTAAAGCAGCTTTACTCATTGCTTCAACCATACTCCAACGACCTGTTGAATGTGAAGGGTCAACGATTACTGGTAAATGTGATAATTCTTTTACAGCTAATACTGCACTTAAATCTAATGTATTACGTGTATATGTTTCATATGTTCTAATTCCACGTTCACATAAAATTACTTTATTGTTACCGCCCGCCAGAATATATTCTGCAGCCATTAACCATTCATTAATTGTATTGCATAAACCGCGTTTTAATAAAATAGGTTTATCAATTTTACCCAAGGCTTTGAGTAACTCAAAATTTTGCATATTTCTAGCACCAACTTGAATAATATCTACCTCTTCAACAAATCTAGGTATTAAATCAATTGAAGGAATTTCAGTTATAATTGGTAATCCAGTAGCTTCCCTAGCTTCCTTTAATAAATCTAGACCTTCAAGTGCTAAACCTTGGAAAGCATATGGACTAGTACGTGGCTTATACGCACCACCTCTTAAAATTTTAGCTCCACTCGCTTTAACATCATTAGCTACACTAATAATTTGCTCTTCAGATTCAACAGAACAAGGTCCAGCCATAACAGTAAAGTTATTCCCACCAATCAACACCCCATTAACATTAATAACCGTTGGTTCTGGATGAGCTTCTAGGCTAGCTAACTTATATGGAACCTGAATTCGTGTCACATTAGACACTCCTGGCCATGATGCAATAGTGTTTTCATCTATTTTTGATGTATCACCAATAATGTTTAAAACCTTGTGATTGTCGCTATCAACATTTCTAGGAGTTAAACCTAACTCCTCGATCTTAGCACATAAATCTAAATATTCTTTATTTGTAACACTATTTTTCAACTTAATAATCATTTAAAATCCCCCTTTATCTAACAACGATATTTACTAACTTTTTAGGCACAACAACAACCTTTACAACAGTTAATCCATCAATGTATGTTCTAATTTTTTCGCTTTCCAACGCTATTTTTTCAATTTCTGCATTACTAAAACTTGTAGCAACTTCAATTCTATCTCTTAATTTACCATTAACTTGAACAATTAACGTATATGTATCTGCAATTAGCTTTGTTTCATCATAAATTGGCCAAGTAGCATAAGCAATACTTTCTTTTTCATTTAAGATTGTTCCCCATAATTCTTCAGTTATAAATGGACAAATAGGATTTAATAATTTAACAAAATCTTTTGCCATATATAATGGGAATACATGCTCTTTATATACTGCGTTAACAAAAATCATCATTTGTGAAATTGCTGTATTAAAGTTTAATTTTTCAAAGTCTTCTGTAACCTTTTTAATTGTTTGATGATAAACTTGAACTAAATTTGGATTTTCAACATCGGAAATTCGTTTTTCATCAACATATAATCGCCATACTCTATCTAAGAACTTTCTAGCTCCTTCGATATTTTTTGAATTCCATGGTTTTGCATCTTGAAGTGGTCCCATAAACATTTCATATAAACGTAACGTATCCGCTCCAAACTCTTCAACAATTTCATTTGGGTTAATAACATTACCACGGCTCTTACTCATTTTTTCACCATTTTCACCCAAAATCATTCCTTGATGACATAAGCGTTTAAACGGCTCTTTTGTAGGAACAACTCCTTTGTCATATAAGAAATGATTCCAAAATCTTGAATATAATAAGTGTCCTACAGCATGTTCAGACCCACCAATATATAAATCTACAGGCATCCAATGTTTTAATAATTCGTAATCAGCCAACACATTATCATTATGTGGATCAATATAACGTAAGAAATACCAACTAGAACCAGCAGAACTTGGCATTGTATTTACTTCTCTTGTAGCCTTTTGACCATTAATTTCAATATTCTTCCATTCAGTTGCATTATCTAATGGTGCTTTTCCATTTTTGCCTTTATAATCTGTTAAAACTGGTAATGTTAAAGGTAAATCATTTAGGACAACTACAGTTCCATCTTCCAAATAAGCAACAGGTACAGGTTCGCCCCAATATC
>CAZSIA010000058.1:0-7651 GCA_964606905.1 uncultured Anaeroplasmataceae bacterium
ACTCCCTATCTTTTATGAAAGGGAGTTTTTGTAGCATAAAGCTGTAAAAGTCAGGAATTAAACTTAAAAAAGTATAAAATATAATATTATTTAACTTATTGGATAAGAGTGTCAAAATAAAATAAAAATTATTATATAAAAAAAAGGTTTCATTTTTTGTATAAATATGTTATAATATATAATTGAAGTAGAATTATGAAATAAAAATTAAATTTATTAAACTACGTTCGGAATTGTTAAAAAAATAATTGACAAAAATAAACTGGAGGTTATGTATGGCTCATTTAAGTGAAACAGCTGTAAAACAAATTGAAGCAATTATTGAAAAGTATCAAGATGAGAAAACACCATTAATGATGATTCTTAGTGACATTCAACATGAATTTGGTTATATCCCACTTGAAGTTCAAGAATTAATTTCAGAAAAAACAGGTATTCCTGTAGCTGAGATTTATGGTGTAGTTACATTCTATTCATTCTTCTCTTTAACTCCAAAGGGAAAATATGTTGTAGGTGTATGTTTAGGAACTGCTTGCTATGTTAAGGGTTCTCAAATGGTAATCGATAAATTCTCTGAATTATTAAACATTAAACCTGGAGAAACTTCTGAAGATGGTTTATTTACGCTTGATGCATTACGTTGTATCGGTGCTTGTGGTATCGCACCAGCTCTTACTATTAATGGTAAGGTTTATCCAAAAGTTGCGGTTGCTGATGTTGCAAAAATTGTTGAAGAATATCGTAGTTTAGGAGGCAACAACTAATGATTAAAAACGAAAAAGATTTAGTAAAGAAAATTGAAGGTTGTAAATCTTGCTTACAAGATAAGTTCAACGGTAAAGATGGCAAACGTTCTATCATTATTTGTGGTGGTACAGGTTGTATCTCAAGTAATTCTTTAGATATTTTAGCTAAATTCGAAGCTTTAATTAAAGAAAAAGGTGTTGAAGATAAAGTTACTGTTAATAAAGTAGGATGTTTTGGTTTCTGTTCACAAGGACCATTCGTTAAAATCTTCCCAGAAGATACATTATATCGTACTGTAGCTGTTGAAGATGTTGAAGAAATCTTTGAAAAAGATATCTTAGGCGGCGAAATCGTTGAAAGATTATTATATGTTGATCCAGTATCTGGTGAAAAAATTCAAAAACAAGAAGACATTACTTTCTACAAAAAACAAGAACGTGTTTCATTACACGGATGTGGAACTATCAATCCTGAAGACATCAATGAAGCTTTAGGCGATGGTGCTTATGAAGGTTTATTAAAAGTTTTAAGTATGTCTCAACAAGAAGTTATAGATGAAATCTTAAAATCAGGATTACGTGGTCGTGGAGGAGGTGGCTTCCCAACTGGTAGAAAATGGCAATTTGCTTTAAATTCTAAGAGTGATGTTAAATACGTTGTATGTAATGGTGACGAAGGTGACCCAGGTGCATTCATGGACCGTTCAATCTTAGAAGGTAACCCACTTGCTGTTATCGAAGGTATGGTAATCGCTGGTTATGCAATTGGTGCACAAAATGGTTACTTCTATGTACGTGCTGAATATCCAATTGCTGTAGAACGTTTAAGAGGTGCAATTAAACAAGCTAAAGAAATCGGTTTATTAGGTAACAATATCTTAGGTACTGATTTCAGCTTTGATGTACATATTCGTTTAGGTGCTGGCGCATTCGTTTGTGGTGAAGAAACAGCATTATTAAACTCAATTGAAGGTCAACGTGGTATGCCACGTCCTCGTCCTCCATTCCCAGCTGTAAAAGGTTTATGGGATCAACCAACTATTATCAACAATGTTGAAACTTTAGCATGTGTTCCTTATATCATGAGAAACGGCGCTGAAAAGTTTGCTGCAATGGGAACTGAAAAATCTAAAGGTACTAAAGTATTCGCATTAGGTGGTAAAGTTAATAACGTTGGTTTAGTTGAAATTCCAATGGGAACTACTCTTCGTGATTTAATTTACGAAATTGGTGGTGGAATTCCAAATGGTAAAGAGTTCAAAGCTATCCAAACTGGTGGTCCATCAGGTGGATGTTTAACAGCTAAAGATTTAGATACTCCAATCGATTATGATAACTTAGTAGCATTAGGCTCAATGATGGGTTCTGGTGGTGCTATCGTAATGGATGAAGATAACTGTATGGTTGACGTTGCTAAATTCTATATGGAATTTATCTGTGATGAATCATGTGGTAAATGTTCTCCATGTCGTATTGGTACAAAACGTATGTTAGAAATCTTAACTAAGATTACTGAAGGTAAAGGAACAATGCATGACTTAGAAGAACTTGAAGAATTAGCTGAAACTGTTAAAGCTAACTCATTATGTGGTTTAGGTCAAACTGCTGCGAACCCAATCGTTTCTACAATGAAGCAATTCAGAGAAGAATACATTGCTCATATCGTTGACAAGAAATGTCCAGCTCATATCTGTAAGAACTTAATGCAATATGTAGTTGTTGCTGATCAATGTAAGAAGTGCGGTTTATGTGCTCGTAACTGTCCTGTTAATGCTATCTCTGGTACTCCAGGTAAGAATGGTACTCCATATGTAATCGATCAAGAAAAATGTGTAAAATGTGGCTTATGCGAAAGTGCATGTAAGTTCAAAGCAATAATTAAAAAATAGAAGGGATTCATAAAAATGGCAAAATTAAATATTAAAATTGAAGGTCAATCTTATCAAGTAGAAGAAGGACTTACTATACTTGAAGCTGCTAGAGAATGTGGTTATGAAATCCCATCTCTATGCGCATTCAATCATGGTGAGTGTAGTTTAGCATCTTGTCGTGTTTGCTTAGTTGAAGCTACTGGCGCAAGAGGATTAGTTGCATCATGTGTTTATCCAGTTGCTGAAGGAATGGAAATTAAAATTTCTTCTCCAAAAGCTGCTGAAGCTCGTCGTGCAAGTGTAGAATTATTATTATCAAATCACTCATTAAATTGTCAACAATGTGACAAAAATGGTAACTGTGAATTATTATATGTAGCACAAATCACTGGTGCTAGAGAAAATAAATTTGTTGGTTCTAAAACTCCTATAACTGTTGATGAAATCAATCCATCAATCGTTCGTGATACTTCAAAATGTATCCTTTGCGGTAGATGTGTAGCTCGTTGTAAAGCTGCTCATGGAACTGGTATTTTAGGATTTGAAAAACGTGGTTTCAATACTATCGTTGCTCCAGCTGAAAACCGTGGATTCAGCGAAAGCCCATGTATCTTATGTGGACAATGCGTTAACGTATGTCCAACTGGTGCATTAAGTGAAAAGAGCGAAATCACTAAAGTTGACGAAGCTATGAAAGCTGGTAAATATGTTGTTGTTCAAACTGCTCCTGCTGTAAGAGCTGCTTTAGGTGAAGAATTCGGTATGAAGATTGGTACTCCATGTACTGGTAAAATGGTTGCCGCATTAAAACGTTTAGGATTCAATAAAGTTTATGATACAAACTTTGCTGCTGACTTAACTATTATGGAAGAAGCTACTGAATTATTAGACAGAATTCAAAACAATGGTGTATTACCAATGATTACTTCTTGTTCTCCTGGTTGGGTTAACTATGCTGAATACTTCTATGGAGATCAATTAGATCATTTATCATCATGTAAATCTCCTCACCAAATGCAAGGTGCTATTATAAAATCTTACTTTGCTGAAAAGAATGGTTTAGATCCAAAGAACATTTTCGTTGTATCAATTATGCCATGTACAGCTAAGAAATTTGAAAAAGCTCGTCCAGAAATGGAAGTTGATGGTTTAAGAGATGTTGATGCTGTATTAACAACAAGAGAATTAGCTAAGTTAATCAAACGTAGTGGTATTAATTTCAATAAACTTCCAGATGAAGAATTCGACCAAGACATTATGGGTGAATACACAGGTGCTGGTGTAATATTCGGTACTACTGGTGGTGTTATGGAAGCTGCATTAAGAACTGCTTACTTCGTATTAACTGGTAAAGAACATGAAGCTATTAAGTTTGAACAAGTTCGTGGTATGAAAGGCTTAAAAGAAGCTGCAATCGAAATCAACGGAAAAGAAATTAAAGTTGCTGTTGCATCTGGTATGAAGAACGCTAAAGTATTATTAGATCAAATTAAAGAAGGTAACAGTCCTTATACATTCATCGAAATCATGGGTTGCCCTGGTGGATGTATCAACGGTGGTGGACAACCATTCGTTAAACCTGTATTCTTACCAAATGAAGATCTAAATATTTTAGATACATACAAAGAAAAACGTGCTCAAGCTTTATATTCTGAAGATGAAAGACAAGCTTTACGTCAATCTCATAACAATACACAAATTCAAGCATTATATAAAGAATTCTTAGGCAAACCAAACTCTCATAAAGCTCATGAGTTATTACATACTCATTACCAAGGAAGAGTTCGTTTCGTTAAGAAAGACTAATTATATCAAATTAATAATATATTTTAGAAAAATAATAGGTGAGGATTATTCCTCACCTTGTTTTATTTTATAGTATTTATTATTTACGGTAATTTTATTTCCATCAAGAAGTTCAGATATACTTCTTGATAAAGATGGTCTTGGAACGTTAAGATAATTAGCAAGTTTAGTTATAGATTTGATATAACATGATCCTGTATTTTTGCTGGACAATCTTAAGTAAAATAGGAACTTTTCTTTAATAGTTGGCTGAGATAAAATCTTTATTCTTGTTTGAAGTTCTATGAATTTGTTAGAAATATATTTTAGATAATACAATTTAAAATCATTATTAATTGATAATAACTCAATAAAAGCATCTTTCTTTATAAACATTATAGAAGAATTTGTTACAGCATAAATATATCCTGGATAAAAGTTATTACTTGAAAACATTAAGTTTTCACCAAACATATCATTTTCTTCTAAAATAGATATAACAAATTCAGTATCATTTATTAAAAAGTTACTTATCTTTATTGAACCTTTTAATACAATACCAATGCTATCACAAACATCTCCTTCGTTTTTGATTGTTTCATTTTTGTTATAGTTATATATTTTATAATATTTGTTATCAAAATTAAAATTCATAAAAATACCTCTTTTATGTAATAATATATATAATAATATATTTATAGTAATATTTCAAGTGAAATGTAACATTTGTTACGTTTTTTGTGTTGACGTTTGTAGTATAATATAAATGTAAAATAAATGAAGAGGTGAAAATTATGAAAAAGGTTTTTAAAAATTTATTAAAAGTATTTATGCTAGTATTTGCACTTGTTGCACTTATGGGCTGTGGAGAAGTAAAAGTTGAAGAAGAGGTTAAAATTATTGTACCTCAAGGAAATCCTTTTATTGCTGTGGGTAATTTAGTTGGTGAAGAAAATATTAATATTGAAAGCGTTAATGGTGCTGCTGGGGTTAAAGCAGGACTTGTTGGTGGTGAATATGATATCGTTATTGCTCCACTTAACTTAGGAGCACAATTATATAATGCTGGTCAATCTAAATATGTATTAGATTCAGTTATTGCTTTAGGTAATACTTATATTATTAGTAATAAGGATACTAAATTAGATTCTATTAGTGATTTACAAGATAAAACAATTTTAGCTTATAGCCAAGGTGGAACTCCTGATATTATCTTACAATATGCATTAAAACAAAAAAATATTACAGCTGTTATTGAATATCAACCAAGCTTAGCTGAAGTTGTACCATTCTTTGTACAAGGTAAATATGATTATATTTTAGCTGCTGAACCAGTTATTACTAATTTAAAAGTTAATAAGAATAAGGAATTAAATATTATCAATATTCAAGATGTAGTTGACTCAACAATTATGCAAGCCGCAATCTTTGTTAATCCTAATTCTGAAAAACAAGATTCAATTGATGCTGTAATTAGTAAGATTAAAGATAATATTGAAGAAATGAACAAAGATCCAGAAGGATATGCAAATAGTATTATTGAAAAAGATGTTTATTTCAAAGACTTAGGCGCAAATATCATGACTCAAAGTATTCCTAATTCTAACTTAGACTTTGTTAAAGCAAAAGATAACAAAGCGAAAGTTGAAAGTTATCTAACAATGATTGGATATAAACTTCCTGATGAAGCGTTCTACAGATAATATATTAAACAAGGTTAAAATTAATAAGAAAAATCTAGTTTATAATTTATTAGGAATAGGGTTCATATTTGTACTTTGGTTAGTTGTATCTAACATATATCAAAATTCATTAATAATTCCAAAGATATCAGAAGTATTTAATGCATTATTTAACTTAATGAAAACAAGTAGATTCTTTGGGTTATTGTATAAGATGGTTATAAGAATTGTCATAACGGTTTCTGTATCATTACTAATTGCTTTGATGTTAGCAATGCTATCATTTAAAAGTAATGGATTCTATCAATTTTTAAATCCGTTAATCACAATACTAAAAACAATACCAATTATTGCTATTATAATAATGTTGTTAATGTCAATCGGATTTGATTTAGCACCATATGTAGCTACATCATTTGTGATTATTCCGATAATATATGAAATGATTTACTCATCATTAACACAAATTGATTCAACAGTTACAGATGATTTAAAGACATTAACTGATAATAATTTAAATGTTATTGTAAGGTTCTATGTTCCTTTAATTATTCCAAGTATAATTACATCTGTTGTTCAGTCATTTGGGTTAGGACTAAAAGTTATGTTAATGGCAGAATATATATCACCAAGAACTAACACTTTCGGAGCTGAGATTAATAGATATTATATGAATAATCAAATGGACTATGTCTTTGCAATTATTATTATAGTTGTTGTGCTTGTCTTTATATGTGATAAATTATTAAAACTTGTTAGAGAAAAGTTATATTAGAATATATAATATTATTATAAAATATAGAATGATATTTATTATGAATATCATTCTTTTATTTTTATCTATATTATGTTATAATCTTAATTGTAAGAGGTGCTATTTGTATGAGTAATAAGAGTGATGTAAACTATGAAATAGAATATAAATATTTAGTCAATAGACTTCCACTAGAGTTTGCATATAAGAAAAGATATATAGAGCAAAAGTACTTTATCACTAATGATAATAAAAATAATTTATTAATGGCTTTAACTAAACTAGAATCGCTAGATAATATAAATACTTTTAGAGTACGTAAGATAACTGAAGAAAAAACTTATTATATTCTTACATTAAAATCAAAAGGGGATTTATCTAGAGAAGAATATGAAGTAGAAATAAGTGAATTAGATTATAATTATTTAAGTGAAGAAGTTGAAAGTGAGATTATAAAGAATAGATATATTATTAGTGTTAATAATTATATTTTTGAATTTGATGAGTATCTAAATCTGAAAGAGGATTTATTAACAGTAGAAGTGGAGGTTGATTCATTAGATGAAAAGTTAAAACTAGATATCGAACTAATTATGAAAGATGTTTTAAAAGTTGATTTTACTGATGTAACTAATGAGAAAAAATATAAGAATAAATATTTAGCTAAAACATTTGGAATTAAATAAATTAGTAATAACAAAAAGAAATGCTTATTTAAATATAGATGAAGTACAAGGAACTCAAGGAACACCAATTGTAATAAAATATGATGAAGGACTAGTTGCTAAAAATGGAGATGAACTTGTAAGATAT
>CAZSIA010000059.1:0-7580 GCA_964606905.1 uncultured Anaeroplasmataceae bacterium
ATTAGTGAAACAAGAAGTCGTTGAAGCCCTTGGTCATACTGAAGTTATTGATTCAGCAGTAGATGCAACATGTACAGAAACGGGATTAACAGAAGGTAAGCACTGTAGTGTATGTAACGAAGTGTTAGCAGCACAAGAAACTGTTACAGCATTAGGACATGAAATTAGTGATTGGAGTACTATAATAAGTGCCACAAGTGATACCGATGGATTAAAACGTAAAATTTGTATAAATTGTAATATAGTATGTGAAGAGGTTGTTATTCCGTGTACAAATCCATCTAATCTAGCTTATAGTGTTAATGAAGATGGTGTTACATGTACAATTACTGGAATGGGAAGTTGTACTGATACAAAAGTTGTAATTCCTTCATCAATTGATGGTTATACCGTAACAACGATTGGAAGCAAAGCTTTTTATAATCAAAAAACTATTACAAGCGTTGTAATGCAAGATAGTATTACAGTTATTTCTGCAACAGCATTTAATAATTGTACAGCACTTACAAATATTACATTATCTAAAAATTTAACAAATCTTGGTACTGGTTCTGGTGTAGTATTTAATCAATGTAAAGCACTAAAAAATGTTTATTATCGTGGTAATATTGAAACTTGGTGTAATATTTCTATTTCAGCAGAAAAGGCTAATCCGATGAGTTTTGCTACAAATTTTTATATTTTAGATGAAAATAATAGTTATTCACTTCTTACTGAAATAGTTATTCCTTCATCTGTTAAAACAATTAATAAATATCAGTTTGTAGGATTTGATAAAGTTACTAGTCTAGATTTAAGTGAGGGCGTTGAGACGATTGGATTATATGCGTTTAAAGATTGTACAAGTTTAGCTAGTGTTAATTTTTCTAGTTGCATTAAAAACTTATATATGGGTTGTTTTTATAATACGGGATTAACAAATGTTGTTTTACCTAATACAGTTGTTAATTTAGGAAACAAAGTCTTCCAAGCGTGTAAAAAACTTCAAACTATTACAATTTCAAATGGGGTTGAGTTAATTCCAGATTATGCATTATATGGATGCAGTTCATTAACAACAGTTATAATTCCTAAAAGTGTAAATAAAATTGGAGATTATGCTTTTAACACATCAACAAACTTAAAAAATGTTTATTTTGAAGGTACTTCTGAAGAATGGGAATTAATAACAATTAATAAAGATAGAAATTCAGTTTTATCTGCATTAACAATTAACTATAATTATGTAGTTGAATAAATAAGCGGCAAAATCAATATTATAATAAAAATAAACATAACAGAAGAACGCTAAAGACAAGATAGTCTATTGTTACGTTATTTGTAGCGTTGTTGTATATTATTTAAAGTGAATATGGTATACTTGAGGTGTAGTGTTTTTCTAAATAAATGCGAAATGGAGCGAAAAAATGAAAAAAATAGTTTCTTTATTATTAATAGTTTTAGTGTTAAGTTTAGTGAGTTGTAGTAGGCATGTTGTTAGTGAATCTGAATGGGAAAAAGCTTTTTCGCTAGAATCTTTTTCAAAAGTTACGTTTGTGATGACAATTGAAAAAAATGGAAAGGAAAATTGTGAGAGAATTACAATCAAAGCGGATGAAGGCAAATATTTTTATTTAGTGGAAAAGATTTATGATGAGAACAAGGGATTTGAAGAAGAAAATTTAAATTATTATTGTACGGATTCTGAGGGTGTTTCATGGGAATATTATAAGTCTTCTTCGGATGGCGAATGGAATAAACGTTTATCAGACAATCATGCTTTAAATATTTTTATTGATATGTCTCAAACGTTTGAGAGTGTTTATAGTTTATTCAAATATGATGAAGAAAACAAAGTGTATATAATTGAAGATGATGCGCAATATACTATTTCATTTATTGATGGTAAATTATCACAAATTAAAGAGGTTGAATTTCGAGGAGATTATTCGAATATATATACATATGTAGTTACAGAGTATGGTAAAACAAAGGTAGAATTACCTGTATTAGGACAAGATTAAATAAAATTATAAGATCCATTAATTAGATGGGTCTTTTTTCATAGTTTGTCTTAATTTAACTAATAATAGAAATTATAGTAGTTGAAATTCAAATGAGGCTGTAGAATATATATAGTTTTGAAAGATAAAAAAGCTTCATCGATATTTATAATTGTTGTTAAATAGTATATAAGCAAAAAAATGTTAGCTTAAAATTTTTTTTATTTAAGGTTTGACTTGTGCAAAACAGAAAAAGTGTTAAAATTAAATGGTACCATTTAATTTGATTTTTTTAAGTGGAGGTATATTATGGCACCTGAACTTTTTGGAATTGAACACATTCTTTATATTATAATTTCAACTGTTTTATGTGGTGGTGGATTATTTTTTGCTTACAAGTATGTTAAAAATGAAAAAACACAAACATTAATATTGAAAATTTTAGCCTTTTTGTTGTTTACTTCAGTTATGGCTAATAGAGTATCTCAAGTTTTTAGATATGACAACGTTAGATGGTATTGTATTATACCAGATAGTTTTTGTGCTATGACAAGCTTAGTTTTATCATTGGCTGTACTTTTTGGAAAAAAGAATAATAATGTATATCATTTTGTTTGGTTGTTAGGTTTGTTTGGTGGTGTTTCTACTGTTATATATGCAACATTTGTAGGTCAAGGTCCTTCAATTTTCTATATACCTACAATCACAGGATTGCTTCATCATAGTTTTTCTGCAACATTAGTTGTAGCATTATTATTTTTTAAACAAATTGATATTACATATAAAAAATGGTATTGTACTTTATTTGGTTTTACTAGTTATTTCACTATCGGGGCATTTTTAATGCATTCATTTGGGATGAGTGATGCTTTTCATATTGTTGAACCGCTTTTACCAGAAACCCCTCTTACAGCATGGGTTATGGCCCCTATATATGCAGTAGTTTATGCATTTATTTTACTAATAATAGAAATATATAAGAAAAATAAAAACACATCTAATAATATGGAAGTGTTACTATAATATTTAAGTTTTTTACTAATATTAAATTACCGATTGTAAATATAAAAAAGTTATATAATCGTTTGTAATGATTTTTTTGTACTTATAAGTATAATCTGAATTAGAAGATGATAAATTTTATTTTGAAAGGAATGGATTAGAAGATGCTAAGAGAATTATGGGTAAAAATTAAGGAGTCGTTAATATCTGTTTTGCCAGTAACTTTAATAGTTATTATTTTAAATTTCACACCTTTAATTAATTTCACACCTTTTGAAATTTTAGTATTTGTTATTTCAGCTATTTTATTAATACTGGGAATTAGTTTATTTAATTTGGGTGCGGATATGGCAATGCAACCGATGGGTGAACAGGTTGGTTCTGCACTCATGAAAACTAAGAAGATTCCTATAATAGCTTTTTCTTGCTTTATGATTGGTTTGTTAATTACAATTGCTGAACCTGATTTATCTGTTTTAGCTCAACAAGTTTCTAATGTAATTAATCCGACTGTATTAATTTTATGCGTAGGTATAGGTGTAGGATTATTTTTAGTTTTAGGCGTTTTAAAGATTATCTTTATGAAAGATTTATCAATGATGTTAATGTTCTTTTACTTAATGATGTTTGCTATTTCATGTTTAGTAATCTTAGGTGGAAATGAAGCATTTTTAGCATTAGCATATGACTCGGGTGGTGTAACAACTGGTCCTATTACTGTTCCATTTATTATGACTTTAGGTATTGGTGCGGCATTAACGGTATCAAGAAAAAATGCAAGTGAAAATAGTTTCGGTTTGATTGCTTTATGTTCTATAGGACCAATTTTAGCTGTATTAATTTTAGGAGCAATGGTAAAGGGCGATATTAATTATATTGTTCCTGATTATCATATTGGTACTGATATTTTTTCACAATTTTTAACTAGTTTAGGAAAAACAAGTGAAGAGGTATTACTTGCTTTAGGTTTGATAGTTCTTTTCTTCTTAGTTATTGAATTAATTTATATTAAGTTGCCAAAAATGAAATTAATTCAAATAGGTATTGGTATTTTATATACATTTATTGGTTTAGTGATATTTTTAGCTACTGTTAGTGTTGGTTTTATGCCGCTTGGATATAAATTAGGAACTGAAATAGCTAAATTACATCCAGCATTAATTGGCATATTTGGATTTATACTTGGGTTTGTTGTTGTTTTAGCTGAACCTGCGGTTCATGTTCTTAAAAAGCAAGTTGAACATATTACTAATGGTGGTGTTTCTCAAAAATCGATGCTTATTGCATTATCTATTGGTGTTGGTATTTCAATTTGTTTATCAATGATTCGTATTATTTTCGATTTTTCAATTTTATTTTACATTATCCCGGGATATTTTATTTCTTTGGGCTTGTCATTTTTTGTACCTAAACTTTATACTGCGATTGCATTTGACTCAGGTGGTGTTGCCTCTGGGCCATTGACATCTAGTTTTATTTTACCGTTTGCTATTGGTATTTGTGTTGTTCTTCAAGGTGAATCTAAAGTTATGATGGATGCGTTTGGTATTGTTGCGATGGTAGCGATGACTCCGCTAATTACAATTCAAATGTTAGGTTTTAAAGCAATTATGGCTAAACGTGTTCGTGAAAAGATTAGAATGAAGAAGATTTTAGATGCTGATGATGAACAAATTATTAATTTTATGTAGGGGGGTTAGTATGGATGAAAAAAATAAATATGTAAAACCACAACGTTCTTCAGGGTTAGAAGCTCCTAAAAAACTTAAAATTTTAATTACTATAATTGACAGAACGAAAACAGAATTTTATTTAGATGCTTTAAAAGGTTATGAAGTTAATTTGCAGACAGTTGTTTATGGCCATGGAACTGCACCTAATGATATTTTAGATTTGTTGGGTTTAAATAGAACAGAAAAAGCAGTTATTGTAAGTGTAGTAAAAGAAGAAAGAATTAAAGAAATATTAACTGCATATGAGGAAAAATATTTTAAATTAAGGAATGGAAAAGGTATAGCATTTACTATTCCAATTTCCTCATTAATTGGTGTTTCTATATATCAGTTTTTAAGTAATAGTGTAGAAGGTAGAAGAGGTGAGTAATGTGAATAATGAATTTGAAGTTATTTTTTGTATAGTTAATCAAGGCTTTTCTGACAGTGTAATGCAAGCGGCTAGAGCTAGTGGTGCTAGAGGTGGGACTGTAATTAGTGCTAGAGGTACGGCAAAAGAAGAAGTTGAAAAAGCTTATGGTATTGTAATTGAGCCTGAAAAAGAAATTGTTTTAATATTAGTTACTAAAGATATTAAAGAAGCAATTATGCATTCAATTTATAAAAATGTAGGTTTAAATACACCAGGACAAGGTATCATATTTTCTTTACCAGTAGATGATGTTATAGGTATTTCTTTGCCAAATCAGACTGAGAATAAATAATATCAAAATTAATAATTAATTATGATTTTTATTAATGACAAACTAGAAAATATATTCCAAAAAGGAAGGTATTTTGTATGCATAATGATAGAATTTCTATTAAAAAAATATACTTAATTACAGCCATTTCTCTTTTAGGAGTCTTTATTCTTATTGTTGGTTTTTTCTTCGGTGTTAAATTATATTTTAAAGATGAAATTGCATATTATGAACAAAAATGCTTAGAGTATGCGGAAGAAAACGCTGACCTAGATTGTGGTGATGTTGTTTTTATAGGTGATTCTATAGTGGAGTTATATCCTTTAGATTCGCACTTTAATAGCACTGATGTATTTAATCGCGGTATTAAGAATGATATGACATTGGGTGTAAAAAACAGATTACAAACATCATTAGTTATTCAAAATCCGTCAAATGTTATTATTATGGTTGGAGCTAATGATATAAAATATTTTAGAAGCGTTAATGCGATTGTAGAGACTTATAAAGAAATAGTGTATGCTATATTTGATGGTGTTCCTACAACTAATATATATGTTATGAGTGTTATTCCGCAAAATAAAGATTATGAAAAAATCGCATCAGTAAATGTTGATAAGAATATGAAAAAAATAAAAGAACTCAACGCTAAACTTGAAGAATTTTGTAATACTTGTAGCGCTATTTATGTTAATCTGTTTGATTTATTAGTTGATGAAGATGGTTATTTAGATAAAGCTTATAGTGATGATGGGTTTCATTTGAATGAAACAGGATATACTGTGTGGACAACTCTTTTAAAAGATAAAAATATATTGTCGTAATTTTTAAAGTTCTAATCAAATTGGTTAGAACTTTTTTAATGTATAATAATCGAAATCTTTCTTACAATAAATTTTGAAGAAATTGAAATGATTGATTTTAATAGTTTGGTTTTTTTGCAAGACTTAGAAAAGTTAGTATGGATGATTCTATTAAATTGCTAGATGGTATTCTTCTTGATGAAGAAAGTATTGTTGGTGCTTACAAAAGTGTAAGAGATAGCGTGTTTTTTACCAATAAACGAATAATTGCTATAAATGTATAAGGAGTTGTATGAAAGAAAAAAGACTTCACTTCTTTTTCATATAGTAAAATATCAGTTTTCTCTTCAGAAACAAAGTTTTCTTTTGATTTGGATTCAGTACTAAAAATTTATTTAACTAGAGTAGGGATAATCAAAATCGAATTTACTGATTCTACAGATATTAAATTGATTTCAAAACTTATGGCTGAATATACTTTGAGGTAATAAATATTTCTTTAATTAAGCTTTAGACTCACAACAAGTGTGGCTTTTTTTTATTTTTAATGATACAATAGTATCAGGAAGAAGATGGTTTTATGTTGATAGATTTACATGCGCATTCGGCACTAAGTAGATGTTGTAAAATTGATGGCAAAGACGTTTTGTTAGTAGCTAAAGAAAATGGTATGGATGGGATTGTTTTAACGAATCATTATGATAGAAGTTATTTAATTAATGATGATAAAATAGAATATGCTAAAAGATATATAGCTGAATTTTATTATGTAAGAGAGTGGGCTTTAAAGTTAGGGGTTGAAGCTTATTTTGGGGTAGAAATTACGATGGCTAAGCATAATAATGTACATGTTTTACTTTATGGAGTAGAACCTGAATTTTTATTGGAATATCCTGATTTGTATGATTATGAGCTAATGGACTTATATGAATTAGCCCATGAATATAATTCAATTTTAGTACAAGCTCATCCGCTTAGAAATAATTGCGACGTATTATTAGATTTGAAGTATTTAGATGGTATTGAAGCTAATTGTCATACGATATATGAAGGCCCTCATTTACAGACTGTTTCTAATATAGCTTCCGAAAATAAGAAAATCCTAACATGTGGTGGAGATTTTCATAATGATGCTCCTAGAGCTAAATGTGGTGTTTATTTACCAGATGAATTAAATTGTATGATGGATATTGTAAATTATTTGAAATATACAAACGAAATCAAACTTTGTGTTCAAAATGGTAAAACAAAAGAAACCGTTATAGATTTTATTTTTTTAAATAATTTTATCTAAATAAAATAAATTTTAATTAGATCACAAATTGTGGTCTTTTTTTTTGACAATTTATAAAACTTGTCAGTTCAATAAACAAGTTT
>CAZSIA010000060.1:0-7575 GCA_964606905.1 uncultured Anaeroplasmataceae bacterium
TGGATCTTGGGGATATCCATATGTAAGCCTCCTTTTCTACTGGAGTAGAATTTCTACATTTATTCTACTCCAGTAGAAAAAGGATGTCAATAGGGTTCACAAAAATGTTACAACAGGTGCGTTTCCTCCCCTACTCATTCTACTTCAGTATGCCTGAACATATTTGCTTCTAAATTACAGTCACGCTGTACTTTTCTTGTATGCCAAGGTGTAAATATACCAGATTGATTTTGAAAGGAGCTAACGGTTAAGTTGCGTTTGTTGCTCAAATATGCTACACTTATTGCATCCATTCGTTGAAATGAGGACTTCCCATGGCTGAAACATATCAGATCCTTGTCGTTGATGATGATTTCTCCATCGTTAACATTATCGAAACTGCATTGAAGCAGGCTGGTTACCAAGTATTAACCGCACATGATGGTGAAGCCGCCTGTCATATTGTAAATACAAAGCATCCACACCTGATCATTATGGATGTAATGATGCCCCAGTGCAATGGCATCATTGCCACTATGCGCATCCGGCAGAACAACAATGTCCCCATCCTGATGCTCTCTGCAAAGGCAGAAGGATCGGATCGTGTGCTCGGACTTGAAGCCGGCGCCGATGATTACCTGGTTAAGCCCTTCTATCAGCAAGAGTTGCTTGCCAGAGTGAAGGCACTTTTGCGCCGGTATGCCGATTTGGGATCCATTCGGGAAACGAAAGCCGAGGATCAAATCCAGGTGGGTAACATCGTACTGAATACTGCTACCAAACAATTGATTATTCGCGAGGAAGCTGTTCGGCTCACAGCAACAGAGTTTAAGATCCTGCAAGTGCTGATGTCCAATCCCGGTCGGGTGTACTCGGCGGAAGAAATTTATGAGCGAGTATGGGAAAGCGATGCCTATGCTGTCGAGAACACCGTAATGGTTCACATTAGTCGCATCCGGGAAAAGCTGGAGTTGAATCCTAAAAAACCGGAGTATTTGAAAGTAGTTTGGGGGATCGGTTATGTCTTTGAAGCGCCGTAATATCATTGCCTTAATTCTGATCCTTGTAGCAGCCATTTGCTGGACATTCGGCCGGCAAATAATAGACAGTAATTCACAGGACATAACCACTGCAACAACCGCTCCGGATGAATATTGGGAAAATACAGAAGCAACATACTATCCCAACACCTCTATTCCTGCAACAGAATTCATCGAAAACGTAATGCCCTCTACAATGCATCCCACGACGGTCACAAATCCATCTGAACCTTATCAGCCCGCCGAAGAGTCAAATTCTCGTTCCGGCAGACTGCTTGGGCTTATCCTTTCCTTTGCTGCTCTTGCGTTTGGAATTATTGCGGTCTTTGTGCTGAGACAGAAAAACGCCATTTTCGGACCGGATGGTATTTGCATGCTTGGTGGAGTAGCATTTCTTGTATATAACGCACTGCTGAATTTTGACTATTTCATGTGGAGTTACATATACGACCGCTTTATCATCGCCACTGCCATCTTAAAGGCTTTTCTTATACTACTGGCAGTCCGTGAGGTATGGGGATGGATCTGCAGCCGGCTTTCATTGGCATGGTGCCTTGCGCATCGTATTTCTACGCGCTGCAAACGGCCACAGCATGCACTTGCATTCTCCGCTGCTTGGATCGCAGTATCCGGCTCAGCAATCGTGTATTTGCTGTTCACACACAATTTTCAATATGTTACTCTACCAGTCTTCTGCTTCACTGGCGCGGTAGTCCTTGGTTTTCTGCATCTTTGGCGCTACGGAGCTGACCTCCACCACTTCAAGACCCAGCTAAATAATTATCAGCAAGGCTTACCTATCACTGTCAGCAAGGGTGCCTTTTCCCAAACAGAAGCGCAACTTCTGCAGGTACAGGCACAACACGAAGAGGCGGTTCGTACCGCCATTACCAGCGAGCGATTCAAGGTTGAACTGATCTCCAATGTTTCTCACGATCTTCGTACACCACTAACCTCTATTCTTGGGTACAGTGAGCTGTTGCAAAAGGAAGCACTGTCTGCAGACGGACAGGAACAGCTTCAGCGGCTCCAGCAGAAAGCAGGATATATGAGCGATCTGGTGGAGTCCCTGTTTGAACTGACCAAAGTATCCAGTGGAGTAATCGAAAGCAAGAAAGAAGAAATTGACCTTATCCGCCTGCTGGAACAGACAATCGGCCTATTCGATGACCAACTCACCCACGCAGGCCTGTTCGTCAGGCGTAACTACGCATCTGACTCCGTCATGGTCGTGACAGATGGTGCCAGAATGCACCAGGTATTTGCGAATCTACTGGGTAACGCCATTAAATATGCTATGGCTGGAACCCGGATCTACTTAGAAGTGAAGGAAACAGAAAAAAGCTTCCTTGTTCGTATGATGAATACTTCTTCCTACGAGATGGATTTCAAACCGGAAGAGATCATGCAACGGTTTGCCCGTGGCGATAAAGCCAGATCTACAAAAGGTAGCGGCTTAGGTCTTGCGATCGCTCAGACCTATACGGAGTCTGTTGGCGGCTCCTTCCGGGTGGGCGTTGACGGCGATCAATTCAGTGCTATCGTAGAGCTACCCAAAAATTGAAAGAAACTTGAAAGAATTATCCCAAGGTTATGAAAGACACCCCTTGTACCATGTCGGTACAGGGGGTGCTTTTTTATGTCCAAAAGAGAACCGGGACTGGATCTGTTGCGATGCATTGCATTGCTGTTTGTCGTAACATTCCATTCCTTTTTGAATAATGGATACTACTCCGAATCTCAGGTTGGGGTATCCATGTGGCTGGCTGGCAGTTTCCGCTGGCTCAGTGTGAGCTGTATAGGTCTCTTCTTAATGCTGACTGGTTATTTGAAGTGCGAAAAGAGGGATGCCAAATCCTGCTACCGTGGCCTTGTGCCGGTGCTTTTGGCATATTTCTTGGCTTCGATTATCTCTATCCCCATCCGGCATTTCGTTTTTGGTGATACGCAAAGCTTCTCCACCTGGTTAACCCGGCTGTTCAGCTTCAGTGCTGTTTATTACGGATGGTATGTGGAAATGTACATCGGCTTGGTTTTGCTGATGCCCTTCGTGAATATGCTACTGGAACGCTTGCAGGACACAAAGGCACTTCTTGGTCTTTGCACGGTTATGCTGGTCATCACTGCATTTCCTGGAGCAACACCGATGACCATTTTCCCAGACCATTGGCGTGTGATCTATCCGCTTACCTATTACATTCTGGGTGCAGCTGTGCGCCGCATACAACCGAAGGTCAGGCCGTGGATCGGGATTGTCGGTGCGGTTGCCATGTCTGCTGTCTTGGGTGCGGTCACAGTGCTTTCAACCGATGGAAAATTGAGTGAAGCACTCACGTGGGAGTTTCCGGATCTGTGGATCGTGTGCATTGTTGTGTGCCTTTTCATTTCCCTGTACCGCATCAAAATCCCAACCTGCATTAGCCGCATTCTTGCCTTCGGTGCCAGCGGCTGTTACGGAGGATACCTTTTATCTCACCTGTTTGATGCATGGTGCTATAAGCTCCTTCCCGATTGGAGAACCCCGAAACAGTATGTGTTGATCTTCTTTTGCATAACGCTTCCCATTTTTGTTGTTTCCATTTTTCTGGGAGTAATGCTTGAAAGAATGGTCAAATGGCCTGGTTCTAATAGAAAGGGGGCTTCAAAATGCCTGCACTAAAAATCAAACATAGAATCCATGTAAGCGATATGCTGCGCCGAATCATTCTGTCATGGCTTATCGCTGTTGTGATAGAATACTTCATCCTGCCAAGTGAATTACGAAACCTGGCAGAATTAGATGGTTTGGCACAAATGTCCCTTGTACGGGTAATCGGTTTTACCGGCGTGGTTGCGTTCCTATTGACGGGAATATCTCTCTTTGTAAGGACGCGCTCAACAGAACGCTTGGGCGTTGTTGCTGCTTTTGCTATACTCGCACTTGCAGGACTACTATCTTCCTTTTCCTGGGCATTCCTCGCTGTCTGCGTGGTACTGCTTATTCTGCTGCTGGGGTTTGGGCTTTATGGATGGGATAAATCCAAGGAATCTATTGCAGATCCACAGAAGGAACACAAGGCTTATATTTGGATCACCGCAGGTTTATCGGTGTTATTCTTCTTGTTCGTGAGTGCCTGGACCGTTGGCCGAGTATATAGTTTCTGCTCTCCAACCTATGATTTTGGTATCTTCTCTCAGATGTTCCACCACATGAAAGAGTCCGGGTTGCCAATGACCACCGTAGAACGGGATGGTCTGCTGTCTCACTTTGCTGTCCACGTCTCACCGATCTACTACCTCATGCTACCGTTCTACTGGTTAGTTCCTATTCCTGCCACCCTTCAGGTGCTTCAGGCTGCAGTGATCACATCCGCAGTGATTCCCCTTTGGAAGATTGGCAAGAACCACGGCTTAACCGGCGCACAGAGGATGCTGGTTTGCGCTGTCCTATTTCTTTACCCAGCCTTCTCTGGCGGTACAAGCTATGACATCCACGAAAACTGTTTCCTGACTCCACTGATTCTCTGGCTGTTCTACGGAATTGACAAAAAGAACTGGTGTATTACCGCCATTGCTGCTGTTCTGACGCTCATGGTCAAAGAGGACGCGGCTGTTTATGTTGCTGTGATTGCACTTTGGCTGATTGTCAAAACTGTTTTGCGGTATAAGAAACTGGACATATACAATCTCCTTACGGGAGTTGTCCTGCTGGCGGCTTCCCTTGGATGGTTCTTCCTCGTTACCGGATATCTGGCAAAAAGCGGCGACGGTGTTATGACTTACCGATACAGCAATTTTATGTACGATGGATCGTCCTCGCTGATTACAGTCATTAAGTCTGTGATTCTTAATCCTCTGAAAGCAATCTACGAATGCGTTGACGCAGAGAAGCTGAATTTCATTGCGATGACGCTACTACCACTGCTTGGCCTGCCACTGCTGACGAGACGGTACGAACGGTATATTCTGCTGATTCCGTACATTCTGGTTAACCTCATGTCCGACTACCAGTATCAACATGATATTTTCTTCCAGTACACCTTCGGCTCCAATGCATTCCTTGTTTACCTGACCATTGTCAATCTGGCAGATTTGAAGATCAACTGGCAGCGTCTCTTTGCTTTGATAGCAGCTGCAATTGTAAGTGCTGTATGCTTTGGTATTGTGGTTGTTCCAAAAGCGATGAGTTACCCTGTACAAGCTATCCAGTATCATGATTACTACCAGAACATCCGTGAGGCCCTGGATACGATCCCGGAAGGCGCATCCGTTACAGCCACCACATTTTATACCACCCATCTGTCGCAAAGAGATGTCCTCTATGATGTTCGCTATTCTTCCAAGGAGCACCTACTGGAAACCGAGTACGTCGTTCTGAATATTTCCTCCACTAGCGACTATAAGAAGTATGCGACTGGTGGAAAAGAGAACGGCTTTGAGAATCTGGTGAAGCTATTAGAGAAGAAAGGATATACCGAATATGCTTCTTTAGAGGATGTCTTGGTTATTTACCGCAAAGCGGACACACATTTATCAGCTGGTCAATAAATTGGACCTGCATCCCAGTTTTGGATACAGGTCCTTTCAATTTAGTTAGTTTTGCTTTTGCGCAGACAGGCTATGATGATTTGAACGATGCCTACTGCAACCATTACACCGCCGATGATAAGGACGATGTTGAGGCTGATCTGTGCCTGATGATCCACAGTTGCAAACTGGGACAGATACTTATATAGGCTCGTCAGTGACTGAAAGGCAGTAATACCTATTCCGATCAGCAGCAGGCCACAGGCGGTAAAGATATTGCCGGAGATAAACAGTGCGTTTTTCATACTATTTCCTCAGTTCTGATGTGCATTGATAAATGCAGATATATCTTCATGAGCCAGCACTCGTCCTTTGATATGTTTTATTAGGGAGCAGGAATCTGCGCATTGCCAGTTGTAAACATCATTGACATCAAGGAACGATGGCTCAAATACTCAGTGTCCAGCCAAACAGAGAAATCTATGGTGTACACGCCTTCGGCAAGACCGCCAATAACTTCATTCACCTCTGTAGCTTTGGATAGATCCCAACCATATTTGCTCCATTTCGAGTCGGTTGAATCTGGGACAAAATCACCGGAGTATATCTCAGAACCAGACTCATCAGTTATGGAAATTACAACTTTTAGAATATCAAGGTCAGATATTATTTCGCCGGACAGGCCATTTTCCACAAGTTCGCTTGCAGTAAAATCATAGCGAATATTACAGTTTCCACGCAGTTCTGTAAATTCTTCCCATGTAACCATTCTCAAGTTTTCCTTATAATAGTCATAGACCAGCTGGATACCTGAAAATACCTGCTCATCAAAGTAGTACCTTTGATCCGTAGCCTCTCGATATTCCAAAACAGCCGCTACATATTCGCGAAGGTCAGAATAGAACAGGTGTGTAACATCATAGCATACAAACTGCTCATCCTGGAATATCTTATACTGCTCTAATTCTTCAAAACTAACAATTTGACCATGGATCAAAGCACAGTCATCCATGCTTTCGATGGCAGATACCTCAAAAGTAGAATAATAGAGCAGCGGCAATTCCCAACCATCAATCTCGCCTTCAGCATCTGGCATGTAGTAACCCAAATATCCTATATATTCATCCTCTATCGATCCAACGAGTTTACCAAATGCATCTTGTACTGTAATCTGTTGTCCTGGCCTCTCATACCGCTGTGTTTCTTCATTGAACATCATTTCGTCTGGTACAGGTGCTATCATCAAAGAAGGAGATACAGAGGGAACGATCCGTTTTCCACAACGCAATACCAGTTCTTGTACCTTTTGTAGGTATTCATAGTTCATGGGGTTAGCCGCCAACATACCAGTATAGTCATCTTCAAAGTAGAATCGCAATTCTTCTTCAATCTGCTCAATGACGACTGGATCGAGCGAGTATAGCTTCTCCGTTGTCGGTTGCTCATCCAATGTCTGAGTACCAAAGTATACGCTGCACTTCCACTCTTGGCCAAACACGAAGTTATTGTTCGTCAACACTAAGTAGTACCATTCTGTAACAAGAGATTGTTCCAGCAACTCCATGTCGTAGGCTTTGGAGAGATTAAGTGTGATTGTTTCTGTGGAATATGGCTTGATTGACAGATCATCGAAGGTAATATCACTAGTAAGCTGAGATACTTCCTCTCCAGTGATCCACTTTACTAATCTGGTCTGCGGTTGGAATTCCAATTCCTTATGGGAACGGTTCTCAACCTGTATTTTCACAATGCCATTTCCTTCATAGGTAGCGCTCAGTGCCAACGCATCACCATCCAAAGGAGAAAATAACGGCCAGGTAAATGCAACTAACAGCAGGCACAGGGTTGATAGAATTGCCACAAGAACAGCAGGACGGAACCTCTTTCGCTGGGGAGCAGGCTGTCGCTCTGATGCGGTATATCGCGGAATCAGTCTGGTGCCGGTCTTTTTCTCAAAGTTGCGTTTGATATTATACAAATTGTGTTTTTGCATACGGTTCATAAGTGACCTCCTCAACATACGGTTATGGCTTTCCGTAGTTTTTGCTTG
>CAZSIA010000061.1:0-7505 GCA_964606905.1 uncultured Anaeroplasmataceae bacterium
CACCAAAGCCTGATCCAGCACCACCAAAGCCTTGTGGACCTGCATGGCCAAATTGGTCATATTGACTTCTTTTTGTAGGGTCTGATAATACTTCATTAGCTTCATTTATTTCTTTAAACTTTTCTTCAGCTTCCTTATCTCCAGGATTTAGGTCCGGATGATATTTTTTTGCAAGTTGTCGATAAGCTTTTTTTATTTCTTCCTCAGTTGCGTTTTTACTAACTCCCAAGACTTCATAATAATCTCGCTTTTCAGCCATAAATAACACTCCTCTTATAGCGTTACGGGAGGAAAATATTCCTCCACGATAACATAATTATTAGTTTTCAGTATAATCAGCGTCTACTACATCATCAGGATTTTGTGTAGATGTGCTTTCTCCTTGAGCTTGTTGTGATGCTTGTTGAGCTGCTTGAGCTTGTTGATACACTTTAGTAGCTAATGCTTGAACAACTTTTTCAAGTTCATCTTTTTTAGTCTTAATTAATTCTAAATCATTAGCTTGTAATGCTTTTTCAAGTTCAGCTACTTTATCTTGAGCTTCTTTCTTTTCTTCTTCACTAATATTGTCTTTTAAGTCTTCTAAAGCTTTATTAGTAGAGAAAATCATTTGATTTGCTTCATTAATTAATTCAGCTTCTTCTTTACGTTTTTTGTCTGCTTCAGCATTTTCTTCAGCTTCTCTTACCATTCTTTGGATTTCAGCTTCACTTAAAGAACCACCACCAGTAATTGTAATAGATTGAGCTTTACCAGTACCTAAATCTTTTGCACTTACATTAACAATACCGTTAGCGTCGATATAAAATCTAACTTCGATTTGTGGAACACCACGTGGAGCTAATGGAATATCTCCTAATTGGAAACGACCTAAAGTTTTATTATCATTTGCCATTGGTCTTTCACCTTGAAGAACATGGATATCTACAGCAGGTTGGTTATCTGCAGCAGTTGAGAATACTTGAGATTTTGATGTAGGAATAGTTGTATTACGTTCAATTAATTTTGTAAATACTCCACCTAACGTTTCAATACCTAATGAAAGTGGTGTAACGTCTAATAATAATACATCTTTTACATCACCACTTAATACACCACCTTGAATTGCGGCACCAACAGCTACAGCTTCATCAGGGTTAACACTTTTATTAGGTTCTTTTCCTAATTCACGTTTAACAGCTTCTTGAACTGCAGGAATACGAGTAGATCCACCTACAAGTAATACTTGATCGATGTCTTTAGCAGTTAATCCTGCATCACGTAATGCGTTACGGACTGGAATCATTGTTCTATCTACTAAATCTTTAGTTAGTTCATTAAATTTAACACGAGT
The DNA here is from genome assembly GCA_964606905.1 of uncultured Anaeroplasmataceae bacterium. Lineage (GTDB taxonomy): Bacteria > Bacillota_I > Bacilli_A > Acholeplasmatales > Anaeroplasmataceae > CAZSIA01. The sequence goes on from CAZSIA010000061.1 coordinate 1,334, forward strand.
TAAAGTTAATTCTAAGTGAAGTGGACCTGCAGGACCCATTGAAATAAATGGTAATGAAATTTGAACACTTGTAATTCCACTTAAATCTTTTTTCGCTTTTTCAGCTGCGTCTTTAAGACGTTGACGAGCCATATTATCTTTTAATAAATCAATGCCAGGATTTTGTTTTTTGAATTCATCAGCTAACCAATTAATAATTTTATTATCAAAGTCATCTCCACCTAACATTGTATCTCCGTTAGTACTTAATACTTCAAATGTTCCATCAGCTAAACTTAAAATACTTACATCAAAAGTACCACCACCAAGGTCAAAAACTAATACTGTTTGTTCTTTTTCAGTTTTATCAATACCATAAGCTAAAGCTGCAGCAGTAGGTTCGTTAATAATACGCATTACTTCTAAACCTGCAATTTTACCTGCATCTTTAGTTGCTTGACGTTGAGCATCATTAAAATATGCTGGAACAGTAATAACTGCTTTAGTTACTTTTTCACCTAAATAAGCTTCAGCAGTTGCTTTTAAATTTTGTAAAATCATAGCACTAATTTCTTGTGGGCTATATTTTTTACCATTAATAGTTACACGGTAATTTGCATCACCCATATGTCTTTTAATTGATGAAACAGTATTAGGATTAGTGATTGCTTGACGTTTTGCAACATCACCTACTTGAATTTCATCACCTTTAAATGCAACTACACTTGGTGTAGTACGTGCGCCTTCAGCATTAGTGATAACTTTAGTTTCTCCACCTTCTCTTACAGCTACACATGAGTTAGTTGTACCTAAATCGATACCAATAATTTTGTTTGTCATATTTCTTTCTCCTTTTATTCTGATACTTTTACCATCACTGGTTTAATAATTCTGTCTTTATATAAATAACCCATTGAAACTACTTCTAAAACTTTATTACTTTCCATTTCATCTCGTTTTTCAGTAGCAACTGCATAATGGATAGTTGGGTCAAACTCATCACCAACTTTACAGTCGATAACTTTTAATCCATCATTGATTAATACTTCTGTTAATTGATTAGCAATCATTTTAAAACCAATTAAGAAGTTATTCATTTCTTGTGAATCTGATTGATATTCACAGGCTCTAATTAAATATTCTAAAGGTGTAATTAAATCGCTTATTAAATTTTGGCTTGCGTATTTACGATCCTTAATAGCTTCATCTTTCATATGTTTTTTGAAGTTTTCTAAATCAGCTCTATTTCGTAACAAACTATTTTTTAAATCTTCAACTTCAGCTTTTAATTTAATAACCTCTTCCTTATATTTATTTTTTGGTTCTTTTTTTACTTTTTTTTCTTGTTCTTCTACTGTCTCTTCAGTAACAACTTCTTCTTTAACTTCTTCCAACTTTACGTCCTCCTATTTAAATAATTTTGACATATTTTTAGCTATATATTCTAAAAGTGGTATAACTCTACTATATTCCATTCTAGTCGGACCAATAACAGCAATCATACCAGCCTCATTATCACCGATTTGATAAGGAACACTAACTATTGAACAGTCATTCATCACACTGATATTATTCTCATTACCAATTCTAACTGATAATCCTCTAGTCGGTTTAGCAATTAAAGAATTAATTGATTCATTATTAACTGCTGTAATTATTTCTTTAATTTTATCAACATCTCTAAATTCTGGAATCTCAAAAATTGTATCAATACCTGAATGAATTGTTTTAGTTTGATTAAATGTACTAAAAGCAGTTTCAAATGTTTTTAAAATTTCATCTTGATAATCTATATATTGACTAATTATATTAGCAACATTTTCACTCTTTAATATATATTTTATCTCTCCAACATAACAATTATGCAACGCTTTGTCAAAAGCATCTATTACTTTTTTAAATTCATGAAAGCCCATTTTAGGAATTCTAATTTGTCTTGTTTCAACTTTTGCAGTACTAGTAATAATTAATAATAAGGCTTCATAATCATTAATTTGAACTAAATCTAATTTAGCAATCCGAATATGATCATAATTGTTTTCACTAGCTAAAGTCATATAATTTGTTAAATCACTTAATAAATCAATTGCTTTTTTTATCATTTCATCTTTATTTAGTGAATCATCGTTAAAGATTTTATCAATAAGTGGAAAATCATTTACAACATTATAATCACGTGTAACTAAATGTTCTACGTAATATTTATAGCCATTTACTGATGGGATTCTACCACTAGATGTATGAGTCTTTTCTAACAAACCCAACATTTCTAAATAAGCCATATCTGCTCTAATAGTCGCACTAGAAAAATCTAAATATGGTTTTTCTGTCAAAACTTTTGACCCTACTGGTTCTCCACTAGAAACATATTCCTCAATTATTGCTTTTAAGATTAACTTTTGACGATTTGATAAATCGATATCTATCATCTTCCTCACCGCCTTTTAGCACTCTTAGTGTTTGAATGCTAATTGTATTATATAACATCATTTTGGCACTGTCAACTAAAAAGTGCTAATTTTTTTAAATAAAAAAAACAGGTATTAAAAATACCTGAAAAATTTAATTTACCTACTTAAGCTCTTGAAACGTAAGAACCATCTTCAGTTGAAACGATGATTTCATCGCCTTCTTCAACAAATAATTGAACCTTTGTTTTTAAACCAGTTTCTAAAATTGCATCCTTTAAAGCGTTCTTAGAAGTATCACCACGAACTGCTGGAGCACTTTCAACAACTTTTAAAGTTACTTTAGCTGGTAAAGTAATACCTAAAATTTCGCCTTCATAAGATAGAATTTCAACTTCTACACCATCACGTAAGAAATTAATTTCCCATTCTAATCTTTCTTTTGGTACGCTTATTTGTTCATAAGTTTCATTATTCATAAATACGATTTCTGAACCATCATCATATAAATAACCCATTTTAGACTTATCTAATCTTACTACATCAACCTTATCGCCACCAATTAAACCCAATTCAGTGATAGAACCAGTTCTTAAGTTTTTAGATTTAACTTTTACTTTCATTTTTGCCATGGCAGTTTTATTTAATTGATGGTCTAAACATAAATATAAAATACCATCCCAAATAAATGCATTACCAGGTCTTAATTCTGTACAGTTTATTAATGCCATAATAAAATTACCTCTTTCCTTTTATTCCTTATATATAATATCATAAGTGAAATCATATTTCAAGCAATGTTGAAAAATAAAATAAAAGATAAAAAAAGCAACTATCTTGCGATAATTGCTTATAAAATAATTTCTGCCTAATTATTAGTATGTACGTTTAGAAATAGGTTGTAAGTATTGTAATAATTTTTCATTCAATACTTCGTTGATATAATAGCAAATTACACCACACATAACATTTTCGTCAGCTAAGTCTAAAGATGAAGCATGTAATTCTAAATATTTACCACCATTCTTTTGAGAAATATAAGCATTTAAGAATGAAGAATGATCGTTATATTCATTAATTAAATCATAGTTTTCAAATGTTGGATCCAATTTGTCAAATACCATAAATACATGACAAGTACCGCTCTTATAAGCTACGATACGTACAGTAATTCCATCATCGAAATATTTTTTTGCAACGATTTCAGCAGTAATTTCTACTTTGTCGTTAGTACGGCTTTTTTCTGTAAATGTAATGCCGTTATATTCTTTTTGAATTAATCCTTTTAATTTTGCTAAATTTGGTCCTTTACTTCCACCGAATAATCCCATTTTATCTCTTCCTCTCTATTTTATTCAATGATTATTTTTGGCAGTAAAAACAATCACCTTTTATAATTTTATTATACACAACAAATTTAAGATTTCAAATAAAAATTAATAGATAATGTCAATAAATGTTTAAAAACGTTGGAAAATGTATGATTTAAGCTTTGTAGACTTCTTTTCCTAACTTATAAACATTTAAAATATTTAATTCTTCATCAAGTAAAACCATATCCGCAAGCATTCCTATTTTAAGAACACCACGGTCTAATAAATGGAGTGATTTAGCTTGATTATATGAAGAAATTTTAGCTAATTCTACTAATGAAGCACCACAATATTTTCTAACATTTTTAAGACCTTGATTCATATATAATGCAGACCCTGCTAAATTACCAGCTTCAACTAGATAAAACGCACCATTACGATAAGTACAATCTAAATTAAATAATTTAAATTTATCTACTGTTGAATGTTTAGCTAAAAGTGCATCAGTTACTATCATAAATCGATCAGGTCCAACAATTTTATAGAATGTTTTCAACGTATTTGGATGAACATGAATACCATCACAAATACATTCAGTAAATAATTCATCAAAATAAAATGCCGCAGTAACTATTCCTGGATTTTTATGGTCATGTTTACTCATAGCATTATGAGTATGTGTAATATTGGTTAAACCAGCACTAATTGCCTCTTGTATATCTGCAAATGTAGCATTTGAATGTCCAGCAGAAATTGTAATATTATTATCTTTAGCATATTTAATAAATTCTAAAGAATTATTTACTTCAGGAGCCAATGTAATTAAACGAACATTATCATTAGAAACTTCAATTAATTCCTTTAATTCTTCGCTATTCGGTTCTCTAATAAATGCTTCATTTTGTGCACCTTTATAAATTTTATTTATATAAGGTCCTTCTAAATGCACACCAACTAAACTTAAAATATCATTTCTTACATTCGCTACAGTTTTACATACTCTTTTCATAGAATCAATATCAGATGTTAAAGTCGTAGCTAAAAATGAAGTGATACCTTCTTCATAAAAAGCTTTTTCGATCTTTTCATAATCCACTTCAAGGGCATCCATGAAATCAATACCACAAGACCCATGAGTATGAATATCAATAAAACCTGGCATTAAAATATTACCCATAGCATCAAAAACTTCATTATCATTTCCTTCATATTTTCCTTCTGTTACATTAGTAATAACACCTTCATTAAATTGAATATATCCATTTTCAATAACTTTCTCTAAAGTTACAATTTTAGCATTTTTAATAACCATAAATTTCGCCTTCTTTATTAGTAACCCTTTACATTTATTTCTTTATCAACGTAGATAGTAACATCCGGATGATTTTTTAAAATACTACAAGGTAAATCTTCGCTAATTTCACCATAAATTAATTCATTAACAACTTTTTCTTTACTTTTTCCAGTTGCAATTAAAACAATTTTTTTAGCATTCATAATAGATTTTAATCCCATTGTACATGCTTTTGTAGGAACTTCATTAACACTTGCAAAAAATCTTGAATTATCAGAAATTGTTTGTTCAGTTAATTTTGCGATATGTGTTAATGTATTAAAAGATGTTCCAGGTTCATTAAATGCGATATGACCATCACTACCTAAACCTAATAACTGAATATCAATTCCGCCTGCTTGAGCAATTGCTTCATCATATAAAGCTGCCTCAGCATCATCTTTAACAAATCCACTTGGAACATGTGTGTTATTCTTATCAATATCAATATGATCAAATAGATTAACATTCATAAAATAACGATATGATTGTTCATGAGTTTCAGGAAGACCTAAATATTCATCTAAGTTAAATGTTGTTACACCTTTAAAAGAGACTTCACCATTTTTAACTGCATTAATGATATTACGATAAATCCCTAAAGGTGATGAACCTGTTGCAAGTCCTAATACACAATTTGGATTTTCTTTAACTTTTTCAATAAAAACATTAGCCATTTCTTGTTCAATTAAACTTTTTTCTAAATATACTACTTTCATTTTTATACACTCCCTATTTATTCTTAATTTATATTTTCAATACAATAATTATACAATATTTACCAAAAAAATAAATACCATTAATTTTTTTAAATTAAGTTTTATTTTTAACTTTTATTAATAATAAATATTTCTGACAATAAATTCTATTAAATTTTTACTTGCATTCACATTCATTTAAAGTTATGTACTATCCAATCATAGCTTATCATTATCCTTTAAATTACAAAATCTAAAATAACTTTAGAATTTATATCATAAATAAATGATAAAAGTTTCTTCATTAGTAAAATAGATCATTCCCAGACAAAATTAAAATTAATAGATTCTCCTCCATCAACAATTATATTTTGTCCAGTACAAAAAGTATTTTCAACAGTTAAAAAATAACTCCATTTGGCAATTTCATCAACTGTAGCC
>CAZSIA010000062.1:0-7468 GCA_964606905.1 uncultured Anaeroplasmataceae bacterium
CCTATTTAAAACATACACTCAATTTAAATATCACTAGGTCTTTAAACGTTCATTCTACTAGTAATAAATCAGAATATTATGATAAACATTAAAATTAATTAAAGCTTATAACAAAGCCATAATTAAATAATTATACTAATAACGAAACCAACTCATAACATTAAAAAAAGGCAACACTAAAATTTGTTTTAAAATAGTGTTACCTTATTTAATATTATTTAATAAATGTAATTAAAGTGTTTTCTATATAAATTTATTAATTCACTGAAAAATCATCACATTCAGTAGCAGTGAAGGATGTATCTTGTCCTACAATATGTGACTTTGTCGGTGCATTATATGTACCATAATTATCACAATTTGTAAACGTTGCATTCGTTGCTTTACCACCTGTACAAGTTCCGGCAATAGCTCCGGCATGTGTTGCACCAATTACATCGCCATAATTATTACAATTTATAACAATTAAATTAGCAGAAGCATTTTCATTTCTTCCAACGATACCACCTGCTTGACTATACGCTGTTTCAACCTTACCATAGTTATGACAATTTTTAACAGTAGCATTACCTATATATGACATACCTATTATACCACCAGCATAGTTTTTAGCTGAATAAACATCACCAAAATTATAACAGTCAGTAATTGTCGTAACAGTTTTGTTGATACGACCAATAACACCACCAACATAGCCTTTAACATTAGTAGTATGATATGTTCCTACACTACCATAGTTGATATTATCTGTGAAAATAGGAGTACTTATTTCACCAGCAATACCTCCAGTTGCATTGCCTGAACCTGTTAAATTTTCAGCCTTAATAGTACCAAAGTTTCTACAACCTGTAATACTATCAGCATTCTCTGAAGCCTTACCAACAATACCAGCAGTGCCACTAGCACCAGCTGTACCTGTAATATTACCATAATTGATACAATTTGTAACATTTCCTTTATTGAATGTACTTGTTATACCAGCGCCACGAGTACCTGTACCTGTAACATTTCCATAATTGATACATCCAATTATATCTTTATCATTTGTACCAGCTATACCAGCTCCTGAATTTGCAGAATGATTAATAGTTGCATAATTAATACAATTTGTTATTGTACCATAGTTATAACCTGTAAATCCACCAGTAGAAGCACCACCACTAACTAAACCATAAAGTGCTAAATTACTAATCTTTGCAGTAGATTTTAATGCGTAGAATAAAGCTGTTTGTTTAGTTGTTGTTTCCAATTTCAATCCCCTGATTGAACAATTATTTCCGTCTAAAATACCACCAAAAGAAACTTCATCGCTTGTACCAATCGCCATTGCATTATTATTTAAATCAATTGATTTAGTTAATTTTAAATACGCATTTGCAAAGTAATTTCCACTTGCAACTTGAGCTTTAATATACGCCAAATCTGCTCCACTTTGGATTAAGTAAGGATCTTCTTCAGTACCACTACCTTGTAAAGATGTGCTTACGCTAGTGCCATCCCATACATCAACTGAAGAATAGTAAATATTAAATGTTAAATTTTTACCATCAACAGTATAATAGATTACATCTTGATTAGGAACTTTATTTTCAATAGTTGGTGCTTGATAAGAATAATAACCGTTATAAGAATCCATTTCATTATAATTTAATTTTACAGTATAAGCTTCCAACGCTATAGTTCCATCTAAATTTAAATGATTAATAGTAATATCATATTGATTTACAACTGAACTAAATTCATATACATACGTTGTATCAGTAACAACTTCTGAAAATTCCTTATTCCAAGAACCAACAAAACTATATTGAATAGTAGCATCTTTTGTAGGCAAAGTAGCAGTAAATTCTGGAACTTTTCCATATTCTACTTCTGTTGATTGTAATACTGTTCCATCTTCATCAACAAAGTCCACCTTATATTTATTTATAACTGTATCATAAGTTGCAATATAAGTTACATCATTTGTCACATTGACAATTTCTTTATCCCATCCTTTAAAGAAATAAGAATATTGAACTGTTGATAATTTAGTAGGATTATCTAAATTATATGTTGGAAGTTGTCCATACTCATAATCATTTTCTAAAAGTAATTCGCCATCATCATTAACAAACTTAACTGAATAAGTCTTATTAATTTTAGTTACAATATAAGTGTAGGTTTGTTCACCTAAAACAGCACTAAATTCTTTATCCCATTGACCACTATATTCATATTGTGAATCACTTTTAGGTATTGATGGTAAAGTTGCAGTAAATTCTGGAACTTTTCCATATTCTACTTCTGTTGATTGTAATACTGTTCCATCTTCATCAACAAAGTCCACCTTATATTTATTTATAACTGTATCATAAGTTGCAATATAAATTGCTTCTTCTGTAACTGAGACAATTTCTTTATCCCAGCCAGCAAACGGATATGAATATTGTACATTTCCTTCTAAAGATGGAGTTTCTCCATTATACACAGGAGTTTCTCCATAATCAAACATACCTTGATATAAAACAGTTCCATTTGAATCTAAAAAAGTGATTTCATAAGCATTTGTCAACTTGCTATAAACTGCTGTATAAACAACATCATTTGTAACAGGACTTATTTCTTTATCCCAACCATTAAAGCGATAAGAAAACTGTGTATCAGATTCTTTATTTGGTTCTTTACCTTCATATGTAGGAATCGATCCGTACTCAATAGTTTGTGTTGATAAGACAGTTCCGTCTTCATCTTTAAATGTTACTGTATAAGTATTAACTACTTTTTGATATGTAGCAATATATGTCAAGTCTTCAGTAGCAACTACAACTTCCTTATCCCATCCAATAAAATTATAAGAATATTGGTCTGTAGAACTTCTACTTGGGTTTTCTAATGTATATTCTGGAAGAACTCCTTCTTCAACAGTTAAAGTTAATAACAATGTTTCATCATAATCTACAAATTTAATAGTATAAGTTGGTGTTTTATTACAAGCTACTGTAATAAACACAAATAACATAAACAATGAAACTAATAATATTTTTTTAATTTTCATAATTTTTTCCTTTCTAAATTATACTCCTACTGTAGGATTTAACACATCAGCAAAAGAAATTTGATATTGATTTTGTAAATTCCAAACTTTACCTTTTTCAGGTGAATAATAAACGAAATTTAATGTTTTATTTGTCTCGTTAACATGTACTAACATTAGCATATCTTGTGCACCGTCACCTTTATATTTTGTTCCTTGTCCATCAATTAACATGGAAATAATTTGATTACCATAAACTCCCTTATCAATTCTATATAAAGTATCATCATAACAATTATGGCCACCTACAGCTAAAAATACGTTATCATATTGGGATACTAATGCATCGAACAATTTTTGTGATCCGTTTGCCTCATAACCAGCACTTACTGAACCACCAAAAGTATTATTAGGTTGAATATAATCATGAGTCTCAATAATGACACGATGATTTGGATAAGCTTCAATTATTCTGCTAGCCCATCTCATAACACTTAAACGAGGATGATATTCTAAGTTAAGTACTAAATAATCAATATCTCCAACATTAAACAAATAATAGCTATTTGCCATATATCCATCTTCAAATACTCCACCAAATCCAGGTAGTTGACTATGTTTTTCAACTGAAAAATGTCTATTAAAATAAACTTGACTTCTTGTTGTTGCGTTATCATCATAATCATGATTTCCCGGAACAAAACAGTAAGGTATTACATTATTTAATTTATCCATTGCATTTGAGGCAGTTATATATAGTTCTTCTTTTTGACCAAAATCCGACAAATCGCCAACAAACATAGCAAATTGAATGTTTAAATTTTCCTTATTATCAACTAACCATTGAATTTGATTATTTAAGCGTTTTGGATTATAATTGCCCATAATTTGAATATCTGGCACAATAACAAATGTATAATCGTATTCACCAAAAGAATAATCAGCACCAACATATTTTTCGTATGTATATAAATTAGCAACAGGTGCTCCTTCTACACTGTTTTGAACAACCCTTTCAGTCCAGTAAGCTCCGAAATTCCAACTTGATAATAATGTAGTATCATTTGAAATAACATCGTTAATAGTAATTGTTTCTTTATTCATATCCACTTTTACTTGTTCAGCACTAATAGCTCCACTATACAATGTTACTTGTTTAATATAACCTTCAAATGGAGTCTTAGTAACTCGCCAATTACTCTTGTCTACACCAATATTAAATGTAGTTGTACTTATACAAGGGTTTGAATCAATAACATAAATACCAGCTACCTCACCATCAAGATAGTAAGTAAACTCTGTATTTGTTCTAACTAAGGCAACGTGATGCCATGTATCATCAGCAAGATTTTTTGTATCATCAAATGTATAACAAATTTCTTTGTCATTCCACTCAAATCCAAAATGACCAGCAGAGTTAACTTCCCAATTAATACTATCATAAGGATATGCAGTTTCATTGAAATTACCCATGATAGTACCACCAATTGAAGCTACAGGAAGTTTAATCCAAGCTTCAAAACTATCTGGTGAATCATCTAATAATGATTCAACATTGTAATTATACCCATTAACTATTGTGTAATAAACATCTGGTTTATCAGCATCGTTAAAACCATTTGTTTCAGCATTTGTCTTATATATTTCACTACTAATTAAAAATAGTGAAAGAGATGAACAAATCATAGTAATTAAAATAAATAATTTCTTCAACATAATATTATCCTCCTCTATTCACAAACTACATTTTTGTAAACAATATCAGCATAAATTACCGATGTTGATGCAGAAGATCTTACACCATATCCATTGCCAGTAAATTTTGTCAAATCCACTGTTTCGCCATTTTCACCATAAGTATAAGCTAAAACGTCATCAATATATGCTTCGAAATAAGAACCGTAATCTCTTATTGTTAACTTAACAGTAATTTGTTCACCATCAGCAGTGTTATTGTATTTATCTTGCCATTGTTGTGGCAATTTATCAAATGCATAATCCGCATTATTTGGAAGTAATCTTTTCCAAGAGCCATTTTCAACATAAGATATTCTAAATACTTTATCTGCAAATTGAACTGATAAATAATCTGTACCAACATTTTCATAAGCATAGTCAACACCAACATTCATTCTAAAAGCAATACCCACTGAAGCAGCACCTTTAGTCATAGTAATAGTTTGAGAAAATTCATTATATGTACCTTCCTTAGGAATTCCACTTTCTGCCAAGCCTAAAACAGCAACTGTTTTCTTTGAATAAGTATATGAACCATCATTATTTAAAGTCAAATAATGATATGGATATCTCCAACCAGCATAAAGTGTAATATTTTCAGTTGTATCAAATTCATACGGATCAACCTTTAAAGTACATTCTTTATCATAATACCAACCGGTAAAAATTTGACAGACTTTTGTAGGAGATGTTGGATAAACTAATTTACCAGTAACCCAATTTCTATCTTGGCATACTGTACCACCATTTGAGTCAAATGAAACAATATAATACTCATCTGACCATTTTGCATATAAAGTTGTATCTTCTTTTATCATAAATTTTTCATCATCTACTAATTGTGTTAAATCTTTATCATAATACCAACCACTTAATGCATAACCATCTCTAATTAGCGTTGGAAGTTCAATTTTTCCAGCAAGCCATAAAACATCATTTGCAGTTAATTCAGCAGAATTAGTATTAAATGACACTTTATAACCAGTACTAACCGTGATATTAGAAATTTTTGTAGGAGTAGTTGAACTTCTTAATCCCAAATCATTTCCTGTATATTTTGCTAATGTTGAAGATTGTGCATATGAAAATGCTAATTCATTATCAATATATACTTCAAAAGAATCACCATAATCAACTATAGTCATTGTCATATTAATTTTATAATTAGCAGCTGTATTATTATATTTTTCTTGCCATGAAAGAGGCATAGATTCAAATGGAATATTCGAAACAAGTCTTGACCAACTTCCATTTAATACAGAAGAAATTTGCATACTTCCATCAGAAGGTATAATATTAGGACTTAAATAATTACATCCTGATTCATAGTGATAATCAGTATCAGGTACACTCATTCTAAATGCAGGTCCAACACCTCCACTAATTCCTTTAGTGAAAGATAAATCAACACTATAAACATAAGGCTTTTGTGGTGCATCATTAATAAATACATGTGCAACCTTACCAGTAGTTGTGTATACACCTGTTTCCTTATCAAGTGTTAAATGTTCATTGGCTGGAACTTCACTATAATCATATTGAGCTACAAGAATAATATGTTCACTGCCAACTGTTATATCAGAAGTTACTTCTGTATGTGAATATTCATCATATCCTTCAAATGCCCAATACTTAAACGGAACTTCATGCATAAAGCCTAAATAATCTTCTACTTTTAAATCTTCTGGAATTAAAATGTCATTTAATTGTTCTAAAGTAATAATATCTCCTTCATTAAACTCAAGTCTTAAAGAATCAATATTATCACCATAATACATATAAAGATATGTAATTTTTTCCCATTTTGCATATAAAATTACATCAGATACTGGTTTATAATATTTACTAATTGGTTCTCCTTCTAATTCGGCATTATCATACCAACCTACAAATTTATAACCATATCTAAAAGGTGTAGGTAAAGATAATTCCTCATCATCATAATGAATTATATCAGAGATTTTTGTACCACCATTTTCTTCTAAAGTAATATAATTACTTGTTTTTGCCCATTTTGCATATAACGTAACATTTCCGGTTGGAATAAAACTATCATTATAAATACTGCCGACAAAATTTTCATTATCATACCAGCCTGCAAAAATATATCCTTCCTTATTTGGAGTTGGAATACTTACTTTTTGACCTGCTGTGGCAACACTATCGTATTCAGTACCACCGTTACTAACAAATGTAACTTGACCAATAATTTCTTCCCATTTTGCATATAGTGTTAAATTACCAGTTGGTAAAATTACTCCTTCAATAAAACGTTCACCACTTAAATCTTCGTTTGGGTACCAACCTTGGAAGATATATCCTTCCTTTTCTGGGGTTGGAATGTAAACCTTTTGAGCCATAAAAACTACATCGTCATATTCGGTACCACCATTACTTTCAAACGAAATTGTACCTTCATATGCATCCCATCTTACATATAAAGTAACATTTTTTGTAACCTCATATGTCTCAGATAAAGCATCTCCGTTTAATTCTTCATTATCAAACCATCCATTAAAAGAGTATCCTTCTTTACTTGGGGTTGGTAAATTAATGATTGTTCCTTCTAAAGCTCTAACAGTATAATACATAGTACCACCGTTAGTATCAAATGAAACTTCATATTTTTCTTTTTGTTCTGTTTTGTCACATGAAGCTAAAATAAGAACTGCAAATAAAATAACAAAAAAATTAAAAATCTTATTAAATATCTTC
>CAZSIA010000063.1:0-7422 GCA_964606905.1 uncultured Anaeroplasmataceae bacterium
ATTACCTTCTGTGATTTTTACATGTACTTTAACAGTGTCACCAGGACGAAATTCTGGAACATCGTTTTTCATGTATTCAGCTGTAATTTCATTAATTAATTGTTGACCTTTTGCCATGTTTCGCTACCTCCTATATATAATCTTCCAAGAATCATAGCGAACAAATTGCGCCAGCGGATTAATGTGTCAGCCTTAAAACGGCTCTATTATTATAGCAAAGATATATATCTTTTTCAATCATTTTTTAAACTTTTTTAAAATAAAAGCCCCAACCTTACTAGTTGAGGCCTTAATAAATTATAATCTGTTAGATTCTTTAGTGATTTTCTTGATATATTTTGCTAAATCACTATTGTAATGAGAACGTAAACATCTCCAACGCCAATTACATCCAAGTGTTGATGGGATATTCATTCTTCCTTGCCAATCAACAAGTCCTAAATAATCTTGTAAAGGAATAATAGCGATATATGGTTTTTCTTTTAATGTTCCTTCTATAATTTTTAAATGAATAGGATCATTATCAGCTATACCAAAGTGTTGTCTTATACACCATTTTAAATGATCACTAGAATCATAATACCAAGATAAAATTGTTTGGTTATCATGAGTACCAGTATAAATAACATTATTTTCCGCTAAACCTTCTTGTAATGGCGAATAATCATATCCATTACCAAAATCAAATTGCATAATACACATTCCAGGATATCCACATGCGTTTAATAAATCATGTACGCTTTGATCTAAGAATCCTAAGTTTTCAGCGATGATTTTAGCACCTGGCAACTCTTCATTAATTACTCTAAATAAATCATATCCAGGTCCAGTCATCCAACAACCATTATGAGCTGTAGTATCACCAAACGGAATTGTAAAATAACCTGCAAAACCTCTAAAGTGGTCAATACGAACAATATCAAATAATTCTAAACTCTTCTTGATACGTAGAACCCACCAAGCATAATTTTGTTCTTTCATTAAATCCCAACGATATAATGGATTACCCCATAATTGACCATCTGGAGAAAAACCATCTGGTGGACATCCAGCAACTTTTACTGGATTTAAATTATCATCTAACCAAAACATTGATGGATTAGCCCAAACATCAGCTGAATCATACGCAACATAAATAGGCATATCTCCAATAATCTCTACACCTTTACTAGCCGCATATTCTTTTAAATTCATCCATTGATAATAAAATAACCATTGAATAAATTTTTTACATTCAATTTCATCTTTATGTTCTTTAACAAATTTCTTTATTGTTTTTTCATCTCTTAAACGATATTCATCTGGCCAAATATTCCAAGCTGTAAATCCAAAAGATTCCTTAATAGCTTCATATAAGGCATAACCATCTAACCAACTCGCATTTTCTTTACAGAATTTTTTAAATGGTTTCTCATATAATTCATGTCTTTCCCAAACTAATTTCAAAACCTTATTTTTCACATAGAATAAACAAGCATAATCGATATCTTGTGGATTATTTCCATAAAATTCATTTTGGTATTCACATTTACGTAATAAACCCATTTCATTTAATAAATCTAAATCAATAAAATATGGATTGAACGCATAAACTGATGAAGATTGATATGGTGAGTCACCATAGTTTGTTGGTGTAATTGGTAAAACTTGCCAATACTTTTGTCCTGCATTTGCTAAGAAATCAACAAATCGGTATGCTGATTTACCTAATGTACCAATACCATATTTATTAGGCAATGAAGAAATATGTAATAATATACCTGCTTTTCTTTCCATTGATAATTCCTCCTACAAATTATAAATTACACCGTGATGTAATTATAATGTAATTATACAAAATATATTTTGATTTTAATACAGTGTAAGCGTTTACTTTTTTGTGATATCGTTATTAGATAGTGATAATTTTGGCTAATTATGGTAATATTAAAAAGGAAATAAAAGAAAAAGTATTTTTATGAGGTGAATACATTGAAAATAACAATTAGAGATGTGGCAAAAAAAGCCAATGTAAGTGTCGCAACCGTAAGCCGTGTAATAAATAATAAGGGTTACGTTTATGAAGAAACACGTAATGCAGTATTAAAAATTATCGATGAATTAGGCTTTGAACCTAACCAATTAGCGCGAAGTTTAACAAACCATCGTTCAAAAATGATCGGTGTTATTGTTCCTCACGTAGGTACTACTTTTTACGGACAATTAATCGAAGGTATCGAACAAGCGGCTTTAAGTTATGGGTATAAAACAATGCTTTGTAATACTCAAGATGACAATGAAAGAGAAATCGATTATCTAAAAATTTTCGAACAATATAACGTTGAAGGTGTAATTGTAGCTTCAAATTTTAAAAACAAAGAAAAACTATCTTCACTAAATATTCCTGTTATATCTGTTGACCATTTAATAAATGAAAACATCCCATCCGTTTCATGCAACAACGAAAAAGGTGGTTCAATAGCCGCAAAAGCATTATTAGCAGGCGGAGCTAAAAACTTCTTATTATTAAGAGGCCCGTCATTTTTAATTACATCACTTCAAAGAACAAAAGGGTTCTTAGAAGTTTTAGAAGAATATGATTGTACTTATGATATTCATGATTTCGATTTAGTAGAACCAGATGCAGAATTTATTTATCAATACCTAAAAAACAATCCACAAGTGGATGCAATTTTTGCAATGAGTGATACACTAGCTTTAATCGCTTTAGGTTGCTTACAAAAATTAGGACGCAAAGTTCCTGAAGAAGTTCAATTAATTGGATTTGACGATGCACCTTTTACAAAATGGACTAATCCTGCAATCACAACTGTCTCTCAAGCAATAAAATACATGGGAAGCGAAACAGTAAATACACTTGTAAAATTAATTAATAATGAACAACTTCATACAATTCATCGTTTAATTGATGTGCGCTTAAAAGAAAGAGAAACAACAAAAAACAAGGGAATTTAGTTGATAAAACAAAACTACTTTCCCTTTTCTCTTATTCATTCTCTTCTTTTTTAATTTCTTCTAACCATTTTGCTTCTAAAACACTAAGTTTATAATTAGCTAGCAAATCAGGTCTTTTCTTATAAGTTGTTCTTAAAGCTTCTTTATTACGCCACTCATTTATTAATTTATGATTTCCATTCAATAAAACTTCCGGAACACCCAATCCTTCATAAACTGCTGGCTTAGTATATTGTGGATGCTCTAACAAACCATTAGAATGAGAATCATACAAATGACTTTCAGTTGTAATAACTCCATCAAGAAGACGAATAATCGCATCACTTACTGCCATTGCTGGAATTTCTCCACCGGTTAAAACATAATCACCAATACTAATTTCTTCATCACATAAAGTTCTAATTCTCTCATCAAATCCTTCATAATGACCACAAACTAAAACGATATGTTCTTCTTTACTCAATCTCAAGGCCTCCACTTGTTTGAATGGTTTACCTTGTGGTGTCATTAAAATTACTCTTTTAGGATCAGATATACTTCTTATACAATCAAACATCGGCTGACAAGCTAAAACCATTCCGCTTCCTCCACCATATGGAGTATCATCTACATGACGGTGCTTATCTAAAGTAAAATCACGTGGATTAACTAAATTAATAGTAACATTACCTTTTTGAGTAGCACGTTTAATTATTGATTCATTAATAAAACCTTCAAACATGCTTGGAAATAGAGTAACAATGTCAATTATCATGACAATAACCCCTCCATTTCGTGAATAATAATTACATCAGTAATATCAACAACAAACTCTTTAATAAAAGGAATTAAATGATTCTTTTCTTTACCTTTAACAACTAAATAATAACACTGAGGATATTCTCTAATATCAACTACGACACCCACAAACTTTTCATCTTCATTATATACTTCCATATCGATTAAATCTGTTAAATAGACTTCATCTTCTTCAAGTTCTCCCAAAGTTTCACGTTTAGCATATATTCCATAATTTTTAAAACATTCAACTTGATTTATATTGTCAAATTCTTTAAAAGAAACAATAAGTTTACCATTTTGGTTTTTAACACTTTTAATATATACAACTGTCATCGGATTAGTATCAATATATAAAGCGTCTTTAAAACTAGGAGAAAAACAAGGATTATCTCCTAAAATTTTAACTTCTCCACGAATCCCGTGTGTAGATGTAATTGTTCCTACTTTAATCATATCTTTCATAAAAATCAGCTCCAAAATTATTTTAACACAGAAACTTCTTTAAGTTTAGCATTTGTTATTGAAAGAAGATACATTTTGATATCTTTATCAGAAATTAATTTCAAATATTTATAATATTCATTTAATTGTAATACATATTCTTCCTTATCAATGTTTGAAAGTTTATAATCAATAATCTCTAAATGATCATCATATTCAACTAAAAGGTCAATAATACCGTGATAAGAAACACCATCTTTCTCATAAAAGAATTCATATTCTTTATAAACTTTAGCTTTATTAATATCTTTAAAACAATCTAAATTTAAAACATTAAGTAATATTTCCTTTTCACGTTTAGCTAACTTAAACTTAGATAAATCATAATTAGAAAAATCAATTGTTTGCATAACTTCGTGTAATTTAGTACCAATTTTTAATACTACCGCAGTATCTTTAGTAATTAATTCATCAACAGTTTTACTGATGTGTTTTTTTATTGTTTTAACAGGCTTAAATTCATAATTAGAATATTCTATTGGTTTAACATTAACTATTTTTTCACTAAAATCAGAACCAAAATAATCTAAATAATCTTTATTAATATATGATGTATAATCAGTATCAATAGTATATTTTCTTACTGCCTCATCATAATAATACGAAATAAAATTAGCATACGAATTAAACAAAAATGGAGAAGCAACCTCTTTTAAATACTCAATTTTAGGAACAACAAAATACATTTTTTCTCTAGCACGAGTTAACGCAACATAAAATAATCTGATTCGTTCACTAATATCTTCTTTAATATATTTATGTTTATATAATATTTTTAAAATAGTATCTTCTTTTTCACCAGAAAAATATGGCGTAATAAAGCCGAAATCTTTATCGAACAAGAAAGACTCTTTAATATCAGTTCTATTAAAGCCACCAACTAAATCGCTAAAGAAACAAATCGGATATTCTAACCCTTTTGATTTATGAATATTAATTAAAATGACGCCATTAGAGTTTGTAGTATTAGAATAACTAATTTCAATTTCTTCATCAATAATTGTTTCAAAGTGCTTCGCAACAAGTGTAAAATCATATTTATATTTTGCTAAATCACTGATCATATTAGCTAAATAATTAATAACAATTAAATGTTTATTTACATCACCTATTTTAATCAAAGAATTATAAACATTAAATTCAGTTAACATATATTCAAATGTCTTTGTAACTGAATGCGATTTACTATATTCATTTACCCTTTTAGCAATATCATATATCTCGTTATTTTTATAATAAGTAAAACTCTCATTTAAAATAACATTATCACTTTGTCTAAATAAAAAACTTCTAGCAACACTTACAAAATAATAAGCGTATTCTTGATAATCAGTACTATCAACAAACCTAACTAAGTTAAAAAGTGAACAAAGTAGTTTAATCATTGGTGACTCAGTTATCTTTTCATCAATTGAAATATTTAAAGGTATTCCTTCACTAGTGAAAATCTTTTGAATCAATTCAACATTTTTCTTTCGAGGTAAGATGATTGCGATATCACTATATCTAATCACGCGGTACTCTTTTTCATCTTTATCATAAACCTCAATCTTCTTTTCAATTAATTCTTTAATCTTATTCGCAATTATAAACGTTTCAATTTCATCATTAGAATAAATCTTCTGCTCATCAGGAGTATATGTAAGGTATTCTTGATCATAAGAAAATCCTTCTACCTTTAATGAGTTATATATTTTATTACCAAAATTCATTTGATGTTCATTTACATAATCCGCATCACCAGTTAAATCGGTCATTAAATGACTAAACATCAAATTAATATTATTTAAAACTTCACTTCTAGAACGGAAGTTTTTATTTAAATCAATTTTAAAACCACCAATATTATTTTTATAACTATCATACTTTTCTTTAAAAATATATGGATTAGCATTTCTAAATCGATAGATAGATTGCTTTATATCACCAACCATATAGACATTATTACGGCTAATTAGGCTAATAAATGCTTCTTGAATATCTGATGTATCTTGATATTCATCTAAAAGTATTTCATCAAAAGCATAAGAAACTTCTTTTAAAACATCATTATTTGAATTAAGTAAATCTAGCAACATCATTGATACATCATCAAATTCAAAAATATTTTCTCTTCTTTTATAGACGTTAACACGATTAAAAAATTCAAATAATATTTCAATTATTGTTTTTGCATATCCTCTTGTTTCAACTAATGATTCTTTAATACTATCAACATTATCATATCTTAAAAACTCTTCAGCAAACTTATCCATGTCAGCTTTTAATTTTTTTCGTAATTCCTTAACTTCTTCATCACCTTTTGGACTTGAAGGCATTTTATATGTAGCAAAATAAGCTACAATTTCCTCATAAGAATGTTCTAGATTTAAGAAAACAATAAATTCAGCTAAAAACTCTCCCAGTTTAGTATCTGGAATAAGTGTATAAATATCATCTGCACCTAATATTAAGTCTTTAAGTCTTTCATTACATTCTTTTACATAAGTATTTATATAATTATTAATAACTTCCTCAGAATAATAATTATCAATATAAGTATTCAAAAATTTTTCTTTATCTACAATTTTTTCAATCTTGGCTGAAAGTTTTAAAATACTTGATTTAAAATCACTATCATCTTTGAAGGTAAACTTAGTTAAAATATCTAAAAAACCTTCATGTTTTTGCTGATACAATTCATTAAATAATTCATCAATAACCAACTGTTTTCTTAATTTTATAACAACACTATCAACAATTTTTAAATCCTTTGAAACACCTAATAAATAATGATATTTTTTAACTAAACTTAAGGCAAAAGCATCAAAAGTTGTAATATAGGCAGTATCAATTTTTGCCACTTGTTCTTCTAAATTACCATTTTCGATAATTTTACCTTTAATTCTTGTTTTCATTTCTAAAGCTGCCGCATTTGTAAATGTTAAAACCAATAATCTCGAAATATCATAACCATCACATAACATCTTTAAAATGCGTTCAGTTAAAACCGCCGTTTTTCCACTACCTGCACCAGCAGAAACAATAATATTCATACCCCGAGTATTTACAGCTAAATCTTGTTCTTTAGTTAAATCCATTATCATCACCTACCGTTTCATTGAATTTTTTCTCTTCAATATTTTTAATATCTTTATTTTTACGATAACAAATATTTACATATTGACAAAATTTACACGATTTATT
>CAZSIA010000064.1:0-7419 GCA_964606905.1 uncultured Anaeroplasmataceae bacterium
ACTACTCCATAAATATTAATTTAACGACCAAAGGAGTTATTTAATTTACACCAACAATTATCTTTAAAAACGACTTCATTGATTCAGTATTTATAAACATTTGAATTCCCTATAACGTAAAAAAACAAAACTACTAAAAATTAGTAATTTTGCTTAATTTTGTATTTATTATTTTATTTATTAATTATGAATAACTCTAATGAGAGTCTATATCAGCTTGTGCTTTTAGTGTTTCTTCAGAATTAATTTTATTAAAAGTTATTTCATGAATTACGCACGTTGCATCTATATTTACTAAATTTGAAGCCTCAACTGAAGTATCTAATAAAATTTTAATTGATACAACATCATAATCTTTAATAAAGTATCCAGGTACATTTTGCCAATTCAAATCAACTGGTTCAATATTTGTAAAATCAATATAAAGTTCATGTTCTCCATCTGAGATAATACCATCATATACACTTACATAATTTGACCAACCATCTTCTATACCTAATACATATAATTGAATTGAGAAATTAGTAACATTTGTTGTAGTAAATTTAATAGTAAATGCACTGTATAGACTACTATAATTTACAATATCAAGCGATGAACAAGTCCATTGAAGAGCTGTTGCGTCTTTTTCAATAATAAATTCATTAGTAGTCGTATTTTTTGTTGTTTTATAACCTTCATCATTCCAACCAATCGCTAAAGTTGGTGCGTTTGGATCTAATAGATTATCTTGATTAACTTTATTAAATGTT
Organism: uncultured Anaeroplasmataceae bacterium; assembly: GCA_964606905.1. Taxonomy (GTDB): domain Bacteria; phylum Bacillota_I; class Bacilli_A; order Acholeplasmatales; family Anaeroplasmataceae; genus CAZSIA01. Next base: position 753 of record CAZSIA010000064.1, read on the forward strand.
AAACTATGAATAATAATCGAAGCGTCTTCATTTTTTAATCCACTTTCTTCTACTGCAGTATCTAACGAGAAGATAATTCCTTTAACATCATAATCTTTTATGAAATAGCCTGAGACAGTTTCCCAGGATTCATTAACAGGTCTAGCTGCGGTAAAATCAATATATAATTCATTTTCTCCTTCAGCAATACTACTAGAATATACACTTACATAATTTAACCAATCGCTTTCGCCTTCAACAAATAATTGAATTGTTAATTTTGTAACATTTGTTGAAGTAAATTTGATAGTAAATGCACTATAATCGCTACTATAATTTTCAATATCTAGCGTCGCTCCTGTCCATTGAGCCGCTGAAGCATATTTATTAATAATAAACTGATTATCTTCTGTACTTACCATATAGCCTGTATCAACCCAACCAACTGTTACAGTCGGTGCATTAGGATCTACTGATGGGGTTGGATTAGGGTTTGGTTTTACTTCTTCATCTTTACTAATTATGAATAAATCTAATGGTAATCCATTCAAATCATAAACAGTTACCATTTTACTAACATCATTCATAATCTCTTCATTCATTAAACATGTATAGCCATATCTTACTCTTGTAATTTCGCCACTACTAGATACAGTTAATTTATTTTTATCAATACTAACATTACAATCATATGTATATTTTCCATCAACATAAACTTCAAATCCATTAGTACCATTAACTAACATAGCATCAGTAGATAAACTAATAGTTACACTTCCATCTTCATTAAATGTATAATCATTAACTTTAATTGGTTCAGCTTTATCTTTTTTAAAGAACACTCTTAATGTTTCATATGCAGCTCTACTAGCAACAGTTCGTTTATCTTTTGGATGAATATCTTTCCATTCACCTAAATCTAAGTTCCTAGCAACAACAGTATAAGGATCTTCAAGAGCTACACTATTTATTTTTTCATTAACAACACTATATGCATATGGATTACCTTCATAACGAGCAAGTTCACAAATTGTAAAGGCTAGATTAGGATTATTAAACATTTCTCTACATTGCTCCATAAAAATCTTTAATGCCTTATCATAGTATTGTTGAGTACCAAAAGCATTACTTTCACCTTGATACCATAAAACACTTCTAATATTGATTCCTGTAAGTGGATATAACATACCATTATATCCTAATGATGGAGTCATAATTTCATCAGTGGTAGTGTATGGTTTATAATAATCTAAAACTTTATTATAATTGACATCACTTAACCAAAACTCAATACTAGACCCACCTACTGGATTAGCAATAAGCCCAACAGGGCAACCTAATTCTTCATGCATTTGTTTGCCAAATAAATAACCTACCGCTGTAAACTTAGGGATAGTAGTTTGGTTCGCACCCTTCCATACACAAGAATTAATTGCTTCTAATGATGGTTCAGTCGGAGTACTCCATCCCATTTGAAGCATTCGAATTTCATCATCAATACAATCTTTTGTTGAATATAAATCTTTTAACAAACTACCAGCGTGTTGTGGTTGAAACTCCATGTTAGATTGTCCACTTAATAAAAATACCTCACCAACATAAATATTAGTTAATTTCATTCTTCCTGCTTCAGAAATAATCGTTAATTCATATGGCCCACCAGCATTCATCTTAGGTAAATAAACTTCAAAATCCTGCATATTAACATTACCATAATAAACTTTACCATTAAATTCAATTGCGATATTTTTACTACCACTTACCTTACCCCAAATACGGTTTACTGCATCACGTTGTAAACACATTCCATCAGAAAATAATTGATAAGGTTTAAGTTTGGTTCCTGCATTTGCGGTATACAAACTAATATCAAAAGTCGCTTCAGTTATAACTTTATCTAAATCATCATCAGAAAAAGATAATGTTGTATCAGTTGGAGTATATTCTACTTCTTCGTTTTTAGTTTCACTATCACTAGGCTCATCAGGTAAATCAGCCTTATTACAACCAGCTAATATAAAACAAATTAAAATAAATAAAAATAAAAATTTTTTCATAAAAACACCTCACATGATTTTTTGTTTAGTAAACAATGTTATTATAAAAACGTTTACATATTATCATTATAAATAATATTTATGTCAAATACAATTTATTTTAAACGATTTACAGAATATTTTGTTTAGTAAACATAATTATAGCAATTAATTTATAAATAGAAAAAAATAAAGGACTGTGGCACAGTCCCTCTAATATTATAAATTATTAACAGCTTCAATTACATTATTGATTGCTTCTTCGCTACTCATACTTACCTTTTCATTTGTAGCTCTAACTTTAAATTCAACCATACCATTAGCCGCTTCTCTACCAACAACAATTTGATAAGGAATACCAATTAATTCCCAGTCTTTTGCTTTAAATCCAAAACCAGCATTACGGTCATCTAAAATAACTTCTACACGAACTTTCTTTAACTCTGCATAAATTTTATCAGCTAATTCTTTTTGTGCCTCATCAGCATATTTTACTGGAATAACTACAGCGTGATATGGAGCGACATTTAAAGGCCATTTAATTCCAAACTCATCATGATGTTGTTCAATAATTGAACTCATTGTTCTTGTAACACCAATTCCATAACATCCCATCACCATTGGAACAGCTTTTCCTGCTTCATCTATATATGTACAGTTCATCGCACTTGAATACTTAGTTCCAAGTTTAAAGATTTGTCCAACTTCAATACCACGTTCAATACTCATCGGTTTTCCACAAACAGGGCATAAATCTAATGCTTCTGCTTTACGTAAATCAATTACTTCTCCAGTGAAATCTCTACCAAAGTTAACATTTTTTAAATGATAATCAAATTTATTAGCTCCACAAATAAAGTTTTTCATTTGGCTAACTTCATTATCAACGATAATCTTACAACCTAATCCTACAGGTCCAATAAATCCATAATAAGTATTTAATGATTTTATATCGTCATCACTCGCAAATCCTAAGAATGCTTCTGCTATACCTAATGCGTTAACTAACTTAATCTCATTAACTTCTCTATCACCACGTACAAATGCGGCAACCAACTCATTATTTTGATTATCTTTATAAAGTACACATTTTACTGTTTGATTAGGATTAACGCCTAAGAAAGATGAAACTTCCTCAATTGTATGTTTCTTTGGCGTATAAACTTCTTCAACTTCTAACATTAAAGCTTCATCAATTAATGTACATACCGCAGCTGCTTTTTCTTCATCTGCCGCATAAGAACAGTGATTACAATATAAAATATTTGATTCACCAACTTCACTTAATGCCATAAATTGATGTGACCCAGTTCCACCAATAGCCCCTGTATCAGCTAAAACCGCTTTAAATCGTAGATCAAATCTAGAGAAAATACGAGAGTATGTTTGATACATAATTTCATATGATTGATCTAAACCTAAAACATCTTTGTCAAATGAATAAGCATCTTTCATAATAAATTCTCTACCACGCATCAAACCAAATCGTGGTCTTAATTCATCACGATATTTAGTTTGAATTTGATATACATTAATAGGTAAATTTTTACTAGATTTAATAACACTACGAATTAAATCAGTAAAGATTTCTTCATGTGTTGGACCTAAACAAAATTCACGTTCATGACGATCTTTCAATCGCATTAATTCTGGTCCATATTTAAACCATCTTCCACTCTCTTCCCATAATTCTTTAGGTTGAAGAGCGCTTGATAAAATTTCAAGACCACCCGCATTATCCATCTCTTCACGAATAATTGCTTCAATTTTATGTAATGTACGTAATCCTAACGGCATATAATTATATACTCCGGCAACAAGTTTACGAATCATCCCTGCACGAAGTAGTAATATATGACTATCAATTACTGCTTCATTTGGAGCTTCTTTTAGTGTTGTGATTAACATCTTACTAGCTAACATAATTAATACCTTCCTTTTTTTAAAGTGTCATTTAATTATACTATTAAATGAAGCAAATGTAAAAGGGTTTCGCATTTTTTGTCGGACGATTTTATTCATTTTTCTTTATTTTTTTACTTAAGTAGAGTAAAATAAGAGTAACGTAAAAATATACGGAAAGGAGATTAAGCCTTATGGCAAAAAAATTAAATAAAAAAAACGACATCAAAGTCTTCGCATTGGGTGGACTAGGTGAAGTCGGAAAAAACTGCTATTGCATAGAATACTATGATCAAATCTTTATTATTGATAGTGGTATTTTATTTCCAGATGAACATTTACTGGGCGTAGATTATGTAATTCCTGATTTTACTTACCTAATTGAAAATGAAAGTAGAATTGTGGGTCTTTTTATTACTCACGGACACGAAGACCATATTGGAGGAATTCCATACCTTTTAAAATTGGTTAAAATTCCAAAAATTTATGCTGCAGGTATTGCGGTTGATTTAATTCATATGAAATTAGCTGAACACTCTGGCATAACTGTACCTGAAATCATTAATTATAATAATGACTCTAAATTTGAATTTACAAATATGGTGATTACATTTATTAGATTAAATCACTCAATTCCTGATTCATTTGCAATTTGTTTTAAAACTAAAGAAGGAGCAATTTTGCACACAGGTGATTTTAAAATTGATTTTACTCCAGTAGGGCCAAATGCTGAATATGAAAAATTAACAAGACTCGGTAATGACGGACTACTTCTTCTTTTAGCAGACAGCACAAATGCAATGACAGAAGGTTTTTCAAGTAGTGAAAAAAGTGTAGGAGAATCAATTAAAGATTTATTCTCTCACATTAAAGACCGCATTATTGTAGCGACATTTTCATCTAATATTTATCGTATCCAACAAGTTATTGAAGCTTCTTTAATCAACAGAAGAAAAGTTGCCGTCTTCGGTCGTAGTATGGAAAAAACAATTGAAGTTGGCATTCAAACAGGCTACATTAAAGCTGGTAAACATCACTTTATTGCGCCTCAAGATATAAATAATTACCGCAAAAACGAAGTAACTATTTTATGTACAGGTTCTCAAGGTGAACCAATGGCGGCTTTAAGTAGAGTGGCTAACGGCTCACATAAATATATTAAATTAATTCCTGGCGATACTGTTATCTTCTCATCTAGTCCAATTCCGGGAAATGCTGAAGGAGTAAACAAAACAATAAATGCCCTATTTAAATGTGGCGCTAATGTAATTGTTAATTCACCAATCAATGGCACGCATACATCAGGACACGCTAATCAAGGAGAATTAAAACTACTTCATTCATTAGTTAGACCTCGTTATTTTATGCCAATTCACGGTGAATATCGCATGTTAAAAACACACGCTAAACTTGCAGCAGAAATTGGTTGTCCAATTGAAAATACCTTCATTATGGCAAATGGTGATGTTTTAAGACTTAACCGTAAAGAAGCAATAGTTGAAGGAAAAGTTAAATCTGGAGAAGTTTATATTGAAGGCACACGCGTTGGCGATTTTTCAAATGAAATTATTCGTGAAAGAAAATTATTATCAAATGAAGGTTTATTTACAATCATCTTTACAATTGATATGAAAAACAAAACAATCCCTGTTGAACCACAAGTTGTTTCACGTGGATTCATTTATATGAAAGATAGCGGAGATTTAACAAAACAATTAACAAATGCCGCAAAAACTTTCCTAGTAAATGAATTAAAACAAGCCAAAATGATAAACTTACTTCAATTACAAAAAGCTGTAACTGAATATATGACTAAAATAATTGTTGAAGAAACAGATCGTAAACCAATGGTAATACCAGTATTTATGCAATTAAATTAATAAGACTGAGAAAATTTTCCCAGTCTTTTTTTATAATAATTTTTCATTTAGATTTTTTGTTGTTTTTCTTACAATAAAATAAACAACAAACCAAATAATAAAATATGTCACTAAAAATACTAAGGTAAATATCAACACAACAAACCAATGAAATGGAATCCAACTATTAATCAAATAACAGCTTAAGTAAGCCAAATATATACTTGCTAGATGAAAGGTGAGACTCTTTAAAATACTCCAACTCTCTATTTGATTAAACACACTTGCTCCCGCTTGAATAAAAGCCAGTAAATAAGTTGAAATGATAGCCAATAAAACTTCGCCACCACTAAAACTAATATTATTAGATAAACTTATAACATAAAAAACAATCCCCATTATTATTGGTCCAAAACCACCAAAAACCAAACCTCTTTTTAAAAACTCTATTACATATTTTTTCATAAGCCCATTCTCCATTTAACATTTTTCAATTCTCGTCTTGAAATATAATCGGAAAAACCATTTTTTAACACTACTTTAATTGCCCCACCAATATTAGATTCAAATCTTAAAATCTTATTAATATTAACCAAACAGCCTTGATTTATTTTTAAAAAGAAAGATAAAGAAAGTTCTTCGATTTGGTAAATTCGTTCACGAATTAAATAATTTTCATTTTTTGTTTTTACATACACTTTAGAATCACTTGTGTAAAAAGAATAAACATCAGAAAAGTCTATTGGAAATGCTTTTTCATCTTTATATCCAATTAATTTAAATGAATTATTTTTAATTAAATTTTCAATTTCACAAACGAGCTTATTTTTTTCATGAACTGTTATTACAATCGATTCTTCTTTTTCTTTATCAATTATTAAAGTATAATTC
>CAZSIA010000065.1:0-5663 GCA_964606905.1 uncultured Anaeroplasmataceae bacterium
GTAAGGTCGTCTATGTCCAGCCCCATGTAAGGGGAAAACAAAAGGAGCTCTACCAGGGCAGGGAGTATTCTCTTTTGCCCCGCGCTCAACATATTACTACCGCTGTTATGCAATAGGAGGTACTTATGAATAATTCCAAACCCCACTGCAACCATACCCCCGGTTGCTGCGCATGTAAAGCAGGTTACTGCCTGATCCTGAAAGGTACCAATTTCGGCGACCGTCCTTGCCCTTTCTACAAAACCAAGGCACAGAATGAGCAGGAGAAACACCAAGTTATGGAGCGCCTCCGTGAGGAGCAGCGCACCGACTTGATCGAAAAGTATTACCACGGGGGTGATTTTGATGATCCGAAATCTGAGGGGTCTTAATGGCCCTCTGTGTGTAGATAAGGCGAAATACTGCTTAGAAATAATCCAGGAGGTAATCGTATGAAAATCGCAGTAGGCAATAGCCGCATGGACAGAACGTGGAAGAACAGAGAAATCTCCTGGGAGGATCTCTGCGATAAGGTCAGCGTTACGATCCGTACCACTGAAACCACTGAAGAATACCGCAAGATGAAGAAGGGCTCCCAGGACTCCATCAAGGACGTCGGCGGCTTCGTTGGTGGGCATCTCCGCGAGGGTCGCCGGAAGAACGGCACCGTTCTTTGCCGCTCTATGCTGACCTTGGACATGGACTATGGCGAACCTACTGTTTGGGATTCCATTAGCCTTTTCCATGACTTCAAGTGCTGCGTGTATTCTACCCACAAGCATACTCCTGAGAAGCCCCGCCTCCGCCTGATCATTCCTCTGTCCAGAGAGGTCACTGAGGAGGAGTATCCTGCTGTCGCTCGTATGGTTGCCAAGGAGATCGGCATTGACCTGTTTGACGATACCACTTACGAGGCTTGCCGCCTGATGTACTGGCCTTCCACTTCTGCTAATGGTGAGTTCTTTTATCAGGTTAAGGACGGCGAAGAGCTGGACCCTGACACTTACCTGGCGATGTACGCTGATTGGCATGATGCTTCTACCTGGCCTGTATCTTCCCGTCAGTCCGAAGCTGTTCGGCGCAGCATTGCCGAGCAGGCAGATCCTCTGACCAAGCCCGGTCCTGTTGGTGCGTTCAACCGCGCCTATACCATCTCCGATGCCATCGACACCTTCTTGCCTGACATTTACGCCCCCTCTACGATGAGCGGTCGCTATGACTACATCCCCGCTGACAGCAGTGCAGGTGTTGTCATTTACGACGATAAGTTCGCCTACTCCCATCATGCAACCGATCCTGTGTGCGGCAAGCTGCTGAACGCTTTTGACCTGGTCCGGCTCCATAAGTTCCGTGATCTGGATGAGAAGACCACCCCCGATACCCCTGGTTCTAAGCGGCCTTCTTACAAAGCGATGGTCGATTTTGCCTTGAAGGACGACAAGGTCAAGCATGTGTTTGCAGAGGACCGTATGGCCCAGGCTAATGTAGAATTTGCTGATGCGGATTGGCAGGCCTCTCTTGAACTGGACCGCTATGGCGCGGTAAAGGATACCATGGGTAACATCTGCACGATCCTCCGTCACGATCCTAACCTCCAGCCCATCGTTTTTAATCAGTTCAAGAGCATGTTGGACGTGGTTGGTGACTTGCCTTGGCCCCAGGTTAAGCCTGGTTGGAATGATACCGATGTAGCCTGCGCCAAGCTGTATTTTGAAAAGAACTATGGCATTTGGTCCCCGAATAAGTTCAAGGATGCGCTGCTGGCCGTTACCTCTGCCGAGCGGCTGTATCACCCCATTAAGGAGTATCTGGCTACCCTGAAATGGGATGGTGTTCCTCGTCTGGACACCCTGCTGGTCGACTACCTAGGTGCCGAGGATAACCCCTATGTCCGCGCAGTTACTCGCAAGACTCTGGTCGCCGCCATTGCCCGCATCTACCGCCCCGGTATTAAGTTTGACTCTATTCTGGTACTAGTTGGCCCCCAGGGTATGGGTAAGTCCACTCTGTTTGCTAGGCTGGGTGGTAAGTGGTTCTCTGACTCTCTCTCCATCTCCGATATGAAGGACAAGACCGCGCCTGAGAAGTTGCAGGGCTACTGGCTCCTGGAGCTGTCTGAGCTGACTGGTATGAAGAAGATGGATGTAGAAGTTGTAAAATCTTTTATCACGCGTACTGACGATAAGTACCGCCACGCCTATGGCACCACTGTCGAAAGTCATCCCCGTTCCTGTGTCATTGTAGGCACCACCAATAGCGATGGTGGCTTCCTCCGCGACATCACTGGTAACCGCCGTTTCTGGCCCGTTAATGTTACTGGTCATGGAAAGTACCATCCCTGGGAACTGGAGAACCCGGATCAGATCTGGGCCGAGGCTATTGAGTACTACAAGCGCGGCGAGGAGCTCTTCCTCAAGGGCGACATCGCGGCAGCAGCTTACGCCCAGCAGCGCGAGGCTATGGAGACCGATGCCCGGGAAGGTATTGTCCAGGAATACCTGGATCGTCTGCTCCCTAAGGGCTGGGACAAGTTTGACCTCTTCCAGCGCCGGAACTTCCTGAACGGCGGTGAATTTGCAGGAGAGACCCACGAAGGCACTGAGCAGCGGACCCGGGTGTGCGCCATGGAGGTATGGTGTGAGTGTTTCGGTAAGCCCCGTGAATCTATGAAGAAGACGGACGCCTACGAAATCGAAGGTATCCTCTATAAGCTGGGCAACTGGGCCAAGTATAGCGGCAGCTCTGCTGGAAAGATGCGTATCCCTGGTTACGGTGTACAGAAGGCCTATGTGCGTGTTGCCGATGATAAGAACTGACAACAAGACAAGTGTTTCCGATGTTTCCGGTTTGGGCTATGGGCAACACCACTGGCAACACCCCATAGCCCTTGCCGCTAGGCCACTTTTGAGGCCTGTTTCCGATGTTGCCGATTAACTACTTAAAAGTCTCAGGAATAAGAAAAAAGAGAAAAAGGCAACCGTAAGCGCGTGTATACGCGTAAAAGTTCAAACACCCATCGGAAACACAACCGGAAACAAGAGGGTTCTATGAGAGAAAAAATAATTGAGTCGAAGCTGGCTAAGGCTGTCAAAAATTTGGGCGGCCTTGCCCTGAAATTCATAAGCCCGGGATTAGATGGAGTGCCTGACCGTCTGGTGCTCCTGCCCGGAGGTAAAATCGCTTTTATCGAGCTGAAGGCTCCTGGCAAAACACTCCGGCCCCTTCAGGTAAGGCGAAAAAGACAGTTAGAATCACTTGGCTTTTCAGTGTACTGCATTGATAACCCAGAACAGATTGGAGTGATTTTGAGTGATATACAAACCTCATGACTACCAAACCTATGCCACCAACTTTATCCTGGATCACCCTGTGGCGGCTGTGTTCTTAGACATGGGTTTAGGAAAAAGCGTAATCACACTGACCGCAATCTATGACCTGTGCCTCGACAGCTTCCTTGTTCGCAAGGTCTTGGTCATCGCCCCGCTTCGCGTCGCCCGAGATACCTGGCCTACTGAGATCCAGAAATGGGATCATCTCAAAGGACTGACATATTCGGTGGCTGTGGGCACTGAAGCCGAGCGCAACGCGGCCTTGCAGCGAGAAGCCCATGTTTACATTATCAACCGAGAGAACGTGCAATGGCTGGTTGAGGAAAGTGGTGTGCCTTTCGACTTCGACATGGTCGTCATCGATGAGCTCTCCTCCTTCAAATCCTACCAGGCAAAGCGGTTCAGAAGCCTGCTGAAAGTGAGGCCAAAGGTAAAGCGCATCGTTGGCTTGACAGGCACTCCCTCCTCAAACGGTCTTATGGACCTTTGGGCCGAGTTCAGGATTCTGGATCTAGGAAAAAGGCTGGGCAGGTTCATCACGCATTACCGTAACGAGTACTTTACCCCCGACAAGAAAAATGCTCAGATCGTATTTTCCTATAAGCCTCTTCCGGGCGCTGAGGATGCGATCTACCGTGCCATCTCTGACATTACGATTTCCATGAAGGCTGTTGACCATCTTCAGATGCCTGAATGCGTGATGAACGAGGTGAAGGTAACTCTTTCAGATAAGGAACGGAAAGTATATAACACCCTGAAAAAGGAGCTGGTAGTGTCTTTGAAGGGCGAGGAAATCGACGCCAGCAACTCCGCAGCACTGGCGGGTAAGCTGTCCCAGTTGGCAAACGGAGCCGTGTATGGCGAAGACAAAAACTTTATTGAATTCCACAACCGTAAGTTGGATGCCCTGGAAGACCTCATCGAAGCCGCCAACGGCAAGCCTGTTCTGGTGGCCTACTGGTTTAAGCACGACTTGGCCCGTATTAAGAAGCGTTTCCAGGTTCGTGAGCTGTTAACCTCTCAGGACGTCCAGGACTGGAACAGCGGCAAAATTCCCGTAGCGGTTATTCATCCCGCTTCAGCGGGTCATGGTTTGAACTTGCAGTACGGCGGTTCCACCATGATTTGGTTCGGCCTCACCTGGAGTCTGGAGCTTTTCCAGCAGGCAAATGCCCGACTCTGGCGACAAGGCCAGCAGGCCGATACGGTGGTCATCCACATGATCATAACCGCGGATACAGTGGATGAGAGGATCACTTCGGCCCTCAACAGTAAGGACAAAATACAGTCGGCACTCATTGATGCCGTTAAGGCTAATTTGGAGGTATGAATATGACTGCAAAAGAATATTTAAGCCAGGCCTACCGTCTGGATCAGCGTGCTGCCAGCAAGACAGAACAGATTTTTCAGCTGCGAGGTTTAGCCAACCAGGCAACCGCCACCATGAGTAACATGCCTAGAAATGCCAGCCCGAATCCCCACCGGATGGAAGGAATCATCGTTAAGATCGTGGATCTGGAGAACGATCTGAATGCAGATATCGATCGGTTGCTTGATCTGAAACGTGAAATTGTAAAGGTCATTGATGCCGTGGAAAACCCGGACCAGCAACTGCTGCTTTCCTTGCGGTACTTGAACTTCAAATCCTGGGAACAGATCGCCGTGACTTTAGGCTACAGTATGGTTTACACATTTCAGCTGCACAAAAAGGCGCTTGAAAACGTAAAAGTCCCCGAAAGTGCATAGTAAATCATATATAATCATATCTGTGTTCATTGAATCATACATAGCTCCTATGGTATTATTATAATGGACAAAGGAATATGAGAGAGCCTTCACGGAGCAATCCGTGGGGGCTTTTTCTATGCCTCAAAGGAGGTGTTTGTAATGGGTTACCGAAAGGTGTCTTACCCAGAGCAGATTTGGTACATCCTCCGTTACAAACTCCGACAAATCTTCAGGAAGGAGGATAAGAGTGCCAAGTAAACCAAAGCGACCTTGCTCACATCCTGGTTGCCCTAGATTGACAAACGGACGGTTCTGTGAGGAGCATGCAAAGCAAGAGTCCAAACGTTATGAAAAGTACGATCGTGATCCGGCTACCCGGAGACGATATGGTCGGGCGTGGAAACGCATCCGGGACCGCTACATTGCAGCGCATCCGTTGTGTGAGGAATGCCAGAAGAAAGGAAAAATCACTCCAGCGGAGGAAGTGCATCACATCTTGCCCCTATCACGGGGAGGCACACATGCAGAGACAAATCTCATGGCCCTGTGCAAACCGTGTCACTCTGGGATCACCGCTCGCGACGGCGACCGTTGGCAGACCCGGTAGGGGCGGGTCAAATCTCTACC
>CAZSIA010000065.1:5673-7401 GCA_964606905.1 uncultured Anaeroplasmataceae bacterium
ACCGCTTTCATGCCGTGCAACGGGCCTGGGCCTTCGTGTGCAAAATCGCGATTTCAAACGGGGTATTAACCCGCCCCGCCGTCAGGAGGTGAAACTGTGGCAAAAGACGGTACAAACCGTGGCGGCGCTCGTGTCGGAGCTGGCGCTAAGAAGAAGCCCCTCGCCGACAAAATCGCAGATGGAAATCCGGGCAAGCGTAAGTTGACTGTCATCGACTTTGAAAACACAGCCGATTTAGAAGGTCAGCCGATGCCAAAGCCCTCTGCGATGCTATCCGCCACCCAGAAGGACGGCAAGAAACTGATTGCTGCCGACGTCTACGAAGCCACCTGGCAGTGGCTTGCTGAACGCCGCTGCACAGCACTCGTTTCGCCGCAGCTTCTGGAACGCTACGCCATGAGCGTGGCGCGATGGATTCAGTGCGAAGAAGCCGTCACCGAGTATGGTTTCCTCGCCAAGCATCCCACTACGGGTAATGCGATCCAAAGCCCATATGTGGCTATGAGCCAGAACTTCATGTCCCAGACCAACCGCCTGTGGATGGAGATTTTCCAAATCGTCAAAGAGAACTGCTCCGGCGAATATGGCGGCGCTTCTCCCCAGGACGATGTTATGGAACGCCTTCTTTCTGCAAGAACTGGCGGCACTCGGTAAAACAAATCTGTGGAGGAACTAAAATGTTTGAAAAAGTTAACCCCGCGCACCCTGATAAGGTGGCGGACCGAATCGCCGGAGCCATCGTCGATCTGGCCTATGCCGCCCAGAACGATCCCAAGATTGCAGTCGAGGTCCTGATTGGACATGGTGTGTGCCATGCGATCGTCGAGACCTCTGCTCCCCTAGACAAGAAGGAAGTGGCTATGGCGGTTTATCGTATCGGCGGCAATCTTGGCCTGGATCTCCAGATTGTTCCCCAGGACGAACACCTCGCTCGTAACCAGAGCAAGGGCTTCCGTTGTGGCGACAACGGCATCTTCAAAGGTGTTCCTGTGACCTCCGAGCAGCGGACCCTTTCCCGCATCGCCAGAGACATTTATGACGCTTGCCCGCATGATGGCAAGTACATCCTGGACGGTGATCGCCTGATCATCTGCCAGAGCAACGCGAAGGCCGCCCATCTGCTTGAGGTGTATCCCGCAGCCCAGGTCAATCCTCTGGGTGACTGGACTGGTGGCACCGATGTTGATACTGGCGCTACCAACCGCAAGCTGGGTAGCGACATGGCAGACTCCGTTACTGGCGGTGGCCTGCATGGCAAGGACCTGTCCAAGGCCGATGTGAGCGTCAACATTTACGCATGGCTTGAGGCCCAGAGAACTGGTCGCCCGATCGAGCTGTGTTGTGCTATCGGCGACGAAACCGTGAACGGCATTCCTTACGATGAAATCGTGGAAGCGGCGAGAGATTTCATCACCGCCCTTGGTGGTTTTGAGAAGTTCGCCGAGTGGGGTCTGGTATGATTATTGAAAAGAAACACACCGCAGAGCTTCTGCCTGCCGACTACAATCCCCGCAAAGACCTGAAGCCCGGTGACGCTGAGTACGAGAAGCTGAAGCGCTCCCTTGAGCAGTTTGGCTATGTGGAGCCTGTCATCTGGAACAAGACTACTGGCCGGGTGGTCGGCGGTCACCAGCGTCTGAAAGTCCTCCAGGACATGGGGGTTACCGAGGTTGACTGCGTCGTTGTTGAAATGGACGAGGAGAAGGAAAAAGCCCTGAACATCGCCCT
>CAZSIA010000066.1:0-7345 GCA_964606905.1 uncultured Anaeroplasmataceae bacterium
GAAGATCGAGAATTGTTTGAAAAAGCAATGCAAGAAATTAATATCCCAATGCCTAAAGGATATGGTGTATTTAGTGTTGATGAGGCGTTGAGGGCCGCAAATGAAATAGGTTATCCAGTTTTAGTTCGTCCATCATTTGTCTTAGGTGGAAGAATGATGCATATTGTCTATGATGAAAAAATTTTAACTTCAAGAGTAAAAGAAGCGCTTGAATTTAATAATGAGCATCCTGTTTTAGTTGATAAATATATTGTTGGTCAAGAAAGTGAAGTAGACGCAATTTGTGATGGAATAGATGTCTTTATTCCTGGTATTATGGAACACATTGAAAGAACTGGTGTTCACAGTGGGGACTCAATGAGTGTTTATCCTCCTTATTCATTAAGCGAAAAAGTTAAACAGATAATTGTTGATTACACTACAAGAATTGGCTTAAAACTAAATATGATTGGTTTATTTAACATCCAATTTATTGTTGATAATAATGATAATGTTTATATTATCGAAGTTAATCCACGTTCAAGTAGAACTGTTCCTTTTATATCAAAAGCGACTAATACTCCAGTAGCTAATATTGCAACTAAAGTAATGTTGGGAGCTAAACTTAAAGATTTAGGTTATGTTGGTCTACATCCAAATAGAGCTCGTTGGTATGTTAAATCTCCTACATTCTCATTTAGCAAAATAAGTGGAATGGATGTTGTTTTATCACCAGAGATGAAATCTACAGGTGAGGCGATTGGATATGATTATTCATTAAAAAGAGCTTTATATAAATCATTAAGAGCAAGTGGTATAAAAGTAGCTAATTATGGGACAATTTTTGCCACAATTGCTGATAAAGATAAAGAAAAGTCATTACCTTTAATTAGAAGATTTTATAATTTAGGATTTAATATTGAAGCTACAAAAGGAACAGCAAAGTTTTTAAAAGCTAACGGAATTAAGACACGTGTTAAACGTAAACTTAGTGAAGGTAGTGAAGAAATCTTAGATTCAATTCGTAAAGGTTATGTAACTTATGTTATTAACACAACAGATGAAACTGATGCAATTTTAATTGATGGTAGATTAATTCGTCGTTGTGCAATCGATAATAATGTTTATGTATTTACATGTCTAGATACTGTTAATGTTTTGTTAGATGTTTTAGAAGAGATTACGATGAAAGTTTCCGTTATTAATGAGGAGTAGGAGGTATTTTTGATGAAAAATATTATTTTAGAAATTATAGAAAATACTAAAGTTTCATCAGATGTTTACCTTATGCGTCTTAAAGGAGACTTAACTAGTATTAAAAATAGTGGTGAATTTGTTGAAATTAAATTAGATGGATATTATTTGAGACGCCCAATTAGTGTATGTGAATTTAGTAGTGATGAACTTGTCATTTTATATAAAGTCTTAGGACATGGAACACTAGATATGACTAACTATGAAGTTGGTAAGAAGCTTGATGTTTTAGTAGGATTAGGTAATGGTTTTGATTTAAGTAAAGCTAAAAAACCTTTGCTTATAGCTGGTGGAATTGGGATTGCGCCTTTAGTGGGTTTAGCTAAACGCTATAATGAGTTAGGAATCAAACCTACATTAATTTATGGTGCAGCAAAAGAAGCTGATTTAGTTTTAGTAGACGAATTAAAAAAGTATACAATCCTTTACCTTACAACTGATGATGGAAGTAAGGGTTATAAAGGAAATCCTGTAAATTTCTTAAAGGATAATAATATTGAATTTGATTATTATTACGCTTGTGGGCCACAGGTAATGTTAAAGTACTTAGCACTTTATAATAGTAATGGTTGTGTTTCCCTTGAGGCTAGAATGGGCTGTGGCTTTGGAGCTTGTATGGGCTGTAGTATCGAGACTGTTAATGGTCCAAAACGAGTTTGTAAAGAAGGACCTGTATTTGAAGCAAGTGAGGTGATTTTATAATGAGAACTAAAATTATGTTTTTAGGAAAAGAATTTAAAAATCCAATCATTCCAGCTTCAGGTACATTTGGTTTTGGATATGAATTTAGCGATTTATACGATATTAATATATTAGGTAGCATTTCATTAAAAGGAACAACAATTAAACCTCGTTATGGAAATCCTTTACCAAGAATTGCGGAATGTCCAAGTGGATTAATTAATGCAATTGGTCTTCAAAATCCTGGAGTAGAGGCTGTTATTAATTATGAAATTCCAAAATTAAGTGAGGTTTATGATGATTTAGTAATCGCTAATGTAGGTGGACATAGTATCACTGATTACGTTGAAACAGTAAAAAAATTTAATGATTGTGAAAAGGTATTTGCAATTGAACTTAATATTTCATGTCCAAATGTGACAGGCGGAGGAATGGCTTTTGGAACTAATAGTAGTGTTGCCGCAAACTTAGTTAGTGAAGTTAAAAAAGTATGTAAAAAACCACTCATTGTTAAATTAAGTCCCAATGTGACTGATATTGTTGAGATTGCGAAAGCAGTAGAAAATGCTGGTGCTGATGCAATTAGTTTGATTAATACAATGTTAGGTATGAGAATTAATTTAAAAACAGGAGAACCAATTATTTCAATCAAAAAAGGTGGATATAGTGGACCTGGTATTTTTCCTGTAGCTTTAAGAATGGTATATGAAGTAAGTCATGCCGTAGAGATTCCGATTATTGGAATGGGTGGCGTCAGTAATGCTTATGAGGTACTAGAAATGATGTATGCGGGTGCATCTTTGGTAATGATTGGTGCGGAAAATTTAGTAAATCCTTATGCATGTAAAGATATTATTGATAACTTAGAGTGTGTTATGGATGAGTATAAAATAGAAAAATTAAGCGATATTATTGGGAGGACAAAATGAAAAGAGATGTAATTATTGCTTGTGATTTTAAAAACAAGGAAGATTTATTTGAGTTTTTAAAACCATTTGAAGGGTTAAATCCATTCCTAAAAATTGGTATGGAAATTTTTTACAAAGAAGGTCCGGAATTAGTTAAAACATTAAAGGTAATGGGATGTAAAATTTTCTTAGACTTAAAATTACATGACATTCCAAATACTGTAGAAAAGGCAATGCGTAATTTAGGTGAATTAGGTGTTGAAATTACTAACTGTCATGCTGCTGGTGGTATTACAATGATGGAAGCTGCACGTCGTGGTCTTGATGCAACTGTAGCTGGTAAAAAAACTGAATTAATTGCTGTTACACAATTAACTAGTATTTCACAAGAAGTATTAGAGACTGAATTATTAATTGAAAAACCTTTACCAGAAGTGGTAAAAACTTATGCTTTAAATGCAAAAAAAGCTGGACTTCAAGGTGTAGTTTGTTCACCACTAGAAGCACCAATTATTTCTGAATTAGGATTAATTAGTGTTACACCTGGTATAAGATTTGCTGATGATAGTAAAAATGACCAAAAACGCGTAGCAACACCAGCTTATGCTCGCGAATTAGGTTCAACTTATATTGTAGTTGGACGTAGTATTACTGCTGCAGCTGACCCAGTTAGCGCATATAAACGTTGTGTAGAGGAGTTTTGTTAATTATGGAAAGAGTTATTGCAAAAGAATTATTAAAAATTAAGGCTGTCTTTTTAAGACCCAATGAACCATTTACTTGGGCAAGTGGAATTAAATCACCAATTTATTGTGACAATCGTTTAACTTTATCTTATGTAGATACAAGAAAAAAAGTTGAAGAAGGTCTAGCACAAATTATTAAAACATATTATCCAACATGTGAAGTAGTAATGGGAACAAGTACTGCAGGTATTGCTCATGCAGCTTATGTTTCTGAAATTTTAGGCTTACCTATGGGTTATGTTCGCGGAGGAGCAAAGGATCATGGTCGTGGAAATCAAATTGAAGGTGTAGTTCCTGTAGGGCGCGATGTTGTAGTTATTGAAGACTTAATTTCTACAGCTGGATCTAGTATTGAAGTAGTAGAAGTTTTACGTGAAGCTGGATGTAATGTATTAGGTATCGCTTCAATTTTCACTTACAACTTACAAAAAGGTATTGACCGTTTAGCTGCCGCTAATGTAATTAATCATTCTTTATCTAATTTTAATGTATTAGCTACGGTTGCTGCTGAGGAAAACTATATTGCTGAAGCTGATTTAGCTAAAGTATTAAAATTCCAAAAAAATCCTAGTGACGCAAGCTGGATGGAATAATAATTAAATTTATACATCTACTCTTTTATGAGTGGATGTTTTTTTTCGCTGCTTTTGTACAACATTGTTGTAAAATTAAAGATAATGTTGTATAATTGTAATGGTGAGGTAATATGATTATAGTTAAAGACGTAATAATGCAAGAAATTGAGCGTAATGATAAATTGATTCAGTATTATTCTTCTATTATTTTTGAAGCGCCAAGAGGTTCTATAGATATTAGAGAGGTATCAAATGAAAAATATTTATATCTTAAATATAGAGAAAAAAATAAAATTATTTCAAAATATTGTGGAAAATTAAATGAAAATTTAACTCTAATATATTTGATTGATAAACGTAATCATGCAAAAAAAATGTTGAAAAGATTAAAAAAAGAAAAGAAGTTACTAGAAAGGATGGCAGAAATGATATGATTATTTTTCATGGAAGTGATGTTGCTATTGAGTACCCACAAATTTTGATTAGCAATAGATATTTGGATTTTGGTTTCGGTTTTTATACAACAACAAATAAAGAACAAGCTATTTCATGGGCTAAACGTGTATGTTATCGTAAACAAAAAGATATTGCTTATATAAGTGTATTTGAGTTTGACCTTGAAAAAGCAAAACTTGATTTAAATGTCAAAGAGTTTCCGTTAATCGCAAATTTAGAATGGCTAAATTTTGTTGTTGATTGTAGAAATGTATTAAGTCATAATTTTGATATAGTTTATGGTCCTATTGCTGATGATAATGTTTATTCTACTATAAAGAATTTTGAATCTGGTATTTATGATTATGACTATACAATAAAGAAACTAAGAACACAGATTCTAAAAGATCAATTTTTATTTCATACAGAAAATGCATTAAAATATATTAAGTTTATAAAAGTTGTTGAGGTGAAAGTTAATGAATAAAGAACAATTTGAAGCAGTTCTGCACTCATATATTTCAAGCGTGGTATCTCTTTTAATTGAAAAATTAGAATGTAATGAAGATTATGCAATTTTGGAATTTATGATGTCAAAAACATACGCGATGTTAGTTGATGAAGAATCTAAATTGTGGCATATGTCATCACTTGGTATTTGTGAGATGTATTTGAATGAACGAAATGGAAATTTCGTTATACCGGAGGTATACTAATGAGTGAAACACTGAAATTTAAAGTTTTTTGTATTGAAAGTTTTAAAAATAAGTATTCTATGACAGGAACTGAAGTTTCGTTATTATTTAAAAAATATGATGTTTTAAAGTATATTGAAATGTTTTTTGAAGAACTACATTCTTATGGTGATAAATTCATTGTAGAAGATTTAACACTATATTTAAATGCTAGAGGTTATTTTCTTAATAATTAATATATAGCTAAATGTCTTATTTTTCTTTAAAAAAACACAAATTTTTTTATAATAAATATTAGGGAGTTGAAATTATTTATGAAAAGATTTTTTTATCAATATACTTGCTTAGTATATTCACTTATTCAGTTTTTCTTGTCTATCGCTTGGATTAACGCGATTATTGAAGAAGTTCAATATGCTAAAGTAGATAATGATTATGGTGATGTCATTCTTGTTAGTGTTATGGCATTTATCTTTATGTTTTTATCTGCAATCCTAGATAAGTTTATAAGAGGTATTAAAAATGAAGGATTTTGGAGTGATTGTATATTATTAACATTAGTTTCTCCATTTAGATTTCTATTTCAAATTATAACTATCATTAGAGTTCATATTGCGTATAATCATGGAAATGATGATTTTGGAAGAAGAGGAACTGATACATGTAGACTTTCATCATATCTTTATTATTATTTATTTAACGCTCAACATGAAGATCCTCGTAATGGTGATTCAAGAGTATATGAATCAAAACGTGCTAGACAAAAACGTGAAGAACGTACAAAGGTTTATAATGAAATTGTTGAAAAAATGGAACGTGAACTACAAGAAGCTGAACATTTCTTAGAAGTTAATAGAAGAAGTGATGGAAGATATAATGTATATATTGTTCCTTTATGTAGTGTAGATGGTGAAAGTTTATATACTTTTTCAGTTCAAAACAATTCATATACCGGCGAAAGATATATTGACCAGTTATATGTTGATGGAAATAAAATTATTTACGATGTTAAATTCGCTAACACAATTTCTTTATCATTAAGACCTGGATATTATTCATTTAAAATACATGTTACTGGAAATGTAAAAGTTATTGGACATACAAATTCAGAACAAAAAGTGGACAAAACATTTGAACTGAAGAATGTATATGTTGGTGATAAAGATGTACATTTGTGCGTTTCGATGATATATGGTTCTGTTGTGACTAGATATACGGAAAGATATAGCGGCAAATTTGTTAAAGATGAGTTTAATTATTTTGATAAGAATTTTCAATTTGCTCAAGTTACACTTAGTTCTTTAAAGAATGCTTGTGATTATTGGAATGCATATGAAGCTAAAATAACAGAAGTTGAAACACAATATAGCATTCAAAAGAAAATACAAAATAATAGATATTAATTATATTTGATTTCATCCATCTTTTTATGGATGTTTTCATTTTAAGGAGTGATATGATGAATTTTAATTATGAACAAGAAATGGTGGATTTTTTTGAGGATAAACGAAGAAAAAATATTGACCTTTTAGCGAAAACATTTGCTGGAATGATTAAACAATCTTTTCTAAAAAAAATGTTATATAAAATTACAGGGTTGCTTACTCCTGTAATATTAGATGCTTGTTATCCTGAAACTAATGAAGCAAAGAATATATTAACTGCATTTGATGATATAGATTATGATGTTTGTTCACATATTGTTGGTGTTCACCGTTTTAATACTCTCGGAATGAATGATAATGAAATTAGCGAATTATATAATAATGTAAGTTATCAAAATAATTTAGTTGATCAGGTGCTGGAACAAATTAAATTGCGAATGTATGGAAGTTTTTCTTTTCGTAAAATGAATTTATTTTCAAAAGAAAAACTTTTGTATTTTCCAGTTTTGTATGATTATTATGTATCAGTTATCTATATAGATAATGAATTGGATAAATTAAGAGACGATGATAATGATTTTTTCTTAGAACTAATTAATAACATAATGAGAAAAGCTTTAACAGTTTTATCAACAATTGACTATAATGTTTTAGAAAATGCTTATGGACCTTTAAGAGCTATGTTAG
>CAZSIA010000067.1:0-7330 GCA_964606905.1 uncultured Anaeroplasmataceae bacterium
GAGCATATTGCCCGTGTCGGTGAGGACGGTGCAGAAGCGATTATTCCGCTTGAAGAGTTTAACGAAGTTCAAGAGGAACGCAGAGCGCGGGCAATGCGCTACGGTAATCCCAGTGGAAAGTATTCAAAATATCCATTCACAAGCAAGTTGGTGTGCAAAGGGTGTGGCAGGCATTACCGCCGCAAAACTGCGGCAAAGGGGCCTGTATGGATTTGCTCGACATTTAATACAAAAGGAAAATCCTTCTGCCCTACCTCGAAACAGATTCCTGAAGAGAATTTGATGCAGGTGTGTGCAGCGGTTATGAAAGCCCCAGGCTTTGATGCAGCTGCGTTTGAGAAGCTAGTAAAAGAGATTCAGGTTGGGCCAAACAATGCCTTAACGTTCGTTATGCACGACGGAAAGACGGTGGAAACAACCTGGCAGAGCAGCTCCCGCGCAGATAGCTGGGGCGATGAAAAACGAGAAGCGGCAAGGCAGGCGGCATTGCTACAAGAACCACTTAGGAGGGACAACAATGGAAGATTTCAAAAAAGAGAGAGTTGCAGTGTACATTCGGGTGGCAACGAAAGCACAATCCAGTCTGGAGGACCGCGTTGAGATCATGAAAAAGTATGTGGCGGAGCATCCGGGATGGGAGCTCCACAGCGTCTATTGCGATGTTTGCCCCGCGGCACGTTTTTCCCAACGCATGGGCCTTGCCAAGTTGATTCGCGGAGCCCGACAGGGAGAATACACAACGGTGGTAATCCCGAAGGCCTCCATGCTTTCCGGAAACATTTTTGCCCACCACAAATTACTGATCAAACTGGAACAGGCGGGGGCGACGGTAGATTACGCAGATGGAACCTCTATTGGAGAAATCAAACTGCTGGCGAATATTATGAAAGCGATGGGTGAATGACATGGCAAGAGCAACCAGGCAGGTAACAGTTATCCCGTCAACGGTCAACCTCATTACGCATCAGCCGGAGCTGGTTCAAAGGAAGCGCCGGGTGGCGGGCTACGCGAGAGTTTCCACTGAAAGCGATGAACAGTTTACCAGCTATGAGGCGCAGATTGATTATTACACGCAGTACATCACGAGCCACTCTGAATGGGAGTTCGTCAAGGTGTACACCGACGAAGGCATCTCCGGTACCAGCACCAAGCGACGCGAAGGATTTAACCTCATGGTTGATGATGCTTTGGCGGGTAAGATTGACCTGATCGTAACGAAGTCGGTCAGCCGTTTTGCGAGAAACACGGTAGACAGCTTAACAACGGTGCGCCGCCTGAAAGACGCTGGTGTAGTCGTGTATTTTGAAAAGGAAAATATCTGGACGGACGATAGCAAGGGTGAGCTGCTGATCACCATTATGTCCAGCCTTGCCCAGGAAGAGAGCCGATCCATTTCAGAGAACGTAACCTGGGGTAAAAGAAAACGCTTTGCAGATGGAAAAGTCAGCCTTCCGTATAAGAATTTCCTGGGTTACCGGAAGGGTCCTGACGATCTACCAGAGATTATCCCAGAGGAGGCAGCGCTGGTTCAAAGAATTTATACCCTGTTTATGAGTGGTAAGACGGTTTGTGGTATCGCGAAGATTCTGACGGAGGAAGGGATACCGACCCCCTCAGGCAAAACCAAATGGTCCACATCCACGATTGAGAGCATTCTAACCAATGAAAAGTACAAAGGGGATGCGCTTCTTCAGAAAAGCTATACCGTTGATTTCTTAACGAAAAAGCAGAAGATCAATCAGGGAGAAGTCCCACAGTATTATGTGGAGAACAGCCATCCGGGGATTATTAGGCCAGACGAATATGAAGCGGTACAGGCAGAATTTCAGCGTAGGAGAACACTGGGGCGCAAGTATAGCAGTCAAAGTGTAATCGCGGCTCGCATTGTATGCGGCGACTGCGGTGACTTCTACGGACCTAAAGTATGGCACTCGAACACGAAATACCGCCGCGTGGTATGGCGCTGCAATAGCAAGTTCAACAAGGAACAGAAGTGCTCAACACCTACATTGGACGAGGAGGATGTGAAAGCCAGATTCCTAACTGCGTATAATTCCCTTATCAAAGACAGAGAGACAGTGCTTGAAGATACGAGGATTATTCAGAGGGAGCTAACAGATTGCACCCAAATAGACCAGGAAGTTGTGGCCCTGGAAGAGGAGCTTACGGTTGTTGCAGAGATGGTGAGAAAGTGCATTTCAGAGAATGCAAGCTCCGCGCTGAATCAGGCGGACTACACTGTCCGG
Source organism: uncultured Anaeroplasmataceae bacterium (assembly GCA_964606905.1). Lineage (GTDB taxonomy): Bacteria > Bacillota_I > Bacilli_A > Acholeplasmatales > Anaeroplasmataceae > CAZSIA01. The sequence continues at coordinate 2,247 of CAZSIA010000067.1, forward strand.
TATCAAAGCCTCATGCGACGTTACGAAAAGGCCGCACAGCGCCACAAGGAGCTCCAGGAGCAGCGCGACGAGAAGAACAACAAAGCCATTCTGATCGGCGGTTTCATGTTTGAGCTAATGGAGCGAGATGAAGCAGTCGAGAAATTTGACGACCATCTATGGCTGGTTACGATTGATAAGGTTACTGCCTATCACGATGGACGCATGGTGTTTAAATTTCAGAACGGCCTCGAGGTGGTTGCATAGTCCCAACGAAATAAGGCAAATGGCAAGAGGAGTAATTACCTCTTGCCATATTTTTTGCCCATTCCCGTGCATGGCTACTGAGGCTGAACATGTGGTCTCTGAAAAACAGAAAACCGATTTCTGGCTGAATGTCGCTGATCGGTTCTGCGTTTTTCATGAAGTCATCAAATGTGCTGCCGATTCGCGTGATGTCGTGAGCCATTATCAGATCAACGTTTCCCGCTCGACAGTCGTTCAGAAGTCGCTGATAACATATCATCCTGGAACAGTTTCGCGTGGATACACCGAAGTCCTGGTATATCATGTGGATCGTAAATCTACGGTCACGATTAACTGCGGCCTGCATCCATTTTACATGGTTCCGTGCGATACATTCCTGGCCTTCCACCATTGACATTCTGGAGTAGATGCCCACCCTGAATTGTCCGGTGTGATTCGGTCTTGATTCGCTCAGTTTTTCAGCAACAAGATCCCAATTCAGCATTCGCTCACCGCCCCCTCAGTTACGAGCTTCATCATTACATGAAACCGATGCTCCAGGTTGTTTTCCAACATTTCCTCAAAAGTTACTGGTGCGAATCCGTTGATGTCTGCTCCTGCGTTCAGCATGAGTGGATTCTGCTCAATCAATGGCCAATACTCCATTCTCGTGTCATCGTGGATATGCCCGTACACCATGTAGCCACCATGATTGGAGAAAGGCCAGGACATCATCGGATAATGGCAGAGGGTGAGCTTCCGCTGCCCGTCGGTCATAAAGCGCATCATTTCAACGCTCTCAAACCAATCCTCCAGCTTAACCTTTTTCATCCACGCCTTATCGTGGTTTCCCACCACAAGGTGCTTCTTGCCCTTCAACACCGAAAGGTACTCTTCCGGGGGCCGCTTGCTGCGGAAGATGAAATCTCCGAGGATATGTACTGTGTCACAACTAGACACCTTCTCATTCCATTTTTTAATCAAGAACTCGTCCATTTCGTCGGCATCTTGAAACGGGCGATTGCAATGCTTGATGATGTTCGCATGACCCAAATGCAGGTCAGAAGTAAAGTAGATCATGAATTTCCCTCCCGATAGGCACGGCAGGTCGCCTGGATCGATTCGATCTCCGCCTCGGTATAGAGCATGCCAAAACGCTCGAAATAGTCCTCCCATCCGAATACCAGGAAGTCCTTTCCGCTGTCCATATGGATCACGACAGGACTTTTCCCTTCGTCGATGAGTTGAAACACATCCTCCATGCGGTTCTTCAGTTCACACTCTTGGAACTGTGGCAGTTTTTCCAGCTCTAAACGCCCGCTCATTTGAAACACCTCTTTCTGGTTATAGCACGTGGAGAATCCCTCAACAAAGCCCCGCTTGTGGGCTGAGCGCATCCCTGCTAGGAAGTCGGTACGCTCCATGACCAGCGATAGTTTGGGGCTGGGGGCTTCGTATTGGGGCATGTGAGCCCAACCTTTGATTTCGTCTTCGGCACGGAACTCACCGTTTGACCACCACACACCTTCGTCACTCATGTACCCCTCGTGGACCTGCGGCAAGGGAGCCTCTCCGGGCATGTACACGAGGACAGAAACAAACGGATCGGGTGGGTATTCCTGGGGAGAAAACCAATTCATCTTCATTTTTCCTCCTTCTGGGTTGCTCTTCTGATAGTCACTACCAGTTTGCATCGTGGACGATGGTTTTGCTGTTGGGCTCCATGGGATCATTGAAATAGAACGCTTTTATGCCCTTACATCCGACCCAATACGCATAGCTATCCTCGTATCTGTCATGCACCATGGCAGCGGGCACAGCAATGATACACGGTACTAGGCACTTCACCATATCGTCTTTGCAAAAACGGCAGTTAACCACACCATCGCACGGCTCCAGAACCATCACATCAAAGGGGAAGGCAATGTCAGCGTGGCCTTTGATGTACTCTTTGTAGACGGTCCCGGCATTGCAGTCGTAGGGGGCATCGTCCCAATCGTCACCATGATAATCAGTGCAGTCATCATCCCCCAAATAGAATCGCACTACATTTCCTTCACGATCCCAATCGATAATTTTCATTTCATTCCTCCAATCCAACAAAGGACAATCCGTAGATGTCCCCAATTCCGCGAACAGCTCCGGCCATGAGCAGGCACAATTCTTCTACCTTTTCTTCGCTCAATGAATGTAGGTAAGATTTCTGCTCCTCTTCGGTCAAATCAGTAAAGCAGCGTTTGACCGTTTTGCTATTGCGCTCTATGTCAACGTAAACGCTATCAAGCCAGCGTAGCTCCGGGTATTCCATTTTTTTGTCTTGTTCCATTTTGTGCTGTCTCCTTTTGGCCTAACCACAATATGACGTTTTCCAGGCAGTATTCATCTGTCACTTTATCTTCAGGGATTCCACAGATGTAATGCTTCGCGCAGCAATCGCATAGAGTCCGCATACTGTATAGCCAGTTTGCCATTTCAAGTGGGCTCATGCTGCGAATCCGATCGTAGTTTGTTTTCAGCTCAGGGCCATTTGCAACGGGGCTATTCGGCATTAATAAAATCCTCCTGTTCATTCGGGTAGTAAGAAAGGCGAATCTCACTTAATTTGTAATAGTCAACGTGCGCATGCGCCTCTTTCAAATCAGTCAAACTCTCAAATACCTGGGCGATACCAAGGAGAAAGTCGTTGTCGGGCAGGGGGATGATCTCGCGCACCACACCAAAGTTTGCGTAGTTACTCTCATACTGACATTCGTCTGTGAAACGTTGTTCCTGCTCATATGGGGTGAACATTTTTTTATACACCCAGTACCGGAAAACACGATCCTGGTTTTTCTGGATGAACTCCGCAAAGCCACCATAGACGGCTAGTTTATCAAGCTCATTTCCAATCCTCGAACTTTTCAAAATACCACTCTTCCTTCTTCTTCAGTTCAGCAAGAATATCCGTCACATCAAATTCACTATACTCGCCAACAGCCTTAGTAAACCCCACGATCATGGGGCCGGAGAGTATTTCGTCATAGCCTTCATACCAGGTGCGCCCTCCATCTTCTTCTACAGGTTTAATCGCATTTGAGTACGATACAAAAAGCAAATCGTCCTTGTAGAGGTGGTCAAACAGGTAGTTTGGCAGATACACCAGATCCTTCACGCCCTTGGCTGATATGAAACCATAAGATTTATACATATAGCCGTTAACATACCATTCAGGCAGATCCTGTTCGTAGATTTTTGTTCGGTATCTACCATAAGCAAGAAGGTGCTTTTCGGGGTCTGGATTATCCTCTTTGTACCGCTTGCCAATTGGATGGTTCATGTAAAATCGTGCGGTTGCTCGTTTCCTTGCTTTGGGATCAAAGTAGTCCCTCAGAACATAGATGCTGTTTTTTGTTTTAACAGTGTGCGTTTGCTTCTTCTTGTTTTGGCTGTATTCCAGAACCCTGGTTGTGGTTAGCCGGAGCACATTGTCACTGGGGTAATGGATTTCCATCCGGCAGCCTTCTTCGATGAGAGGAACATAGCCGACAAAACCCTCCAGGCCTTCATGGGCGCTGGTGGTTTTTCTTTTTCCGTTCAGATCAGTAACTGATTCAACAATCATCAATTTGCTACGTCTGTTCATTAGCCATCTCCAAATATGTCATCACAAAACCGGGCGAAGTCAACATCACGCTTGGCAGCGAACTCTTCTTTATCCGTCATGAGGTCCTTCTTCCGGGAGAACCGTTTTTCCTCGACGAGCAGTGAGTTCGAAGCCAGAGTACCGCTCACTTCAATGATGTGAGGGAAGCCCCAAAATCCGCCGTTTAGTGGTGACCATTCATTCCGGAGCCCCTGATAACAGAGATTCTCAAACAGGGCAGAAACACACCGCGCATAGTATCCTTCAGCGGCAAACCAGAAATGCTGAGTTTCTACGGCATCACAGCGCATTGTATACGGCCATTGCCATGTGTTCAGATGCTCCCACTGATAGTTGTCGAGCCGTTGCGTCATCGTGCCGTACAGCTTAACTGGCTGCAAAAGAGGAATCTTCTGGAACGCCACCGTATGTGTTACTGAATGGTTTCCCAGCTCATATTCACGAAATGCAGCAATTAGTTCCGCATGTGATTTGCTTAGTTTTTCATCCGCGTCCAGACCATCAATGAATGCTTTGATTTGGGCGAGGGTACCGTAGTAAGCCTTTCCAAAGCTGGTGAAGGATGCCGCAGAATAATCATCCAAATTCAGGCAATAATACTGGTCATCCATTCTGATCTGGCTCCTTTCCGTTGTAGGTGTCAAAGTGGTTCATGAGAAAAGTAAAGCGATCCTCAACCTTGTCAATATGCCAGTGTCCGCAATACCACCGACCGTAACTCAATCGCTCGGCAATGGTGTCTAACCACTCTTCAGTAGAGCTGTCGACAGTTGATTGGTCCAGCCCCGGGAGGAAGGCTTCAGTCGGAACAAAGCGGGTGGGGCATGTATGGCTCAGAACAATATCGATCTTCCATCCCAGTTTTTCTAACCTAGCTTCGACCCGGGCCTTTGTGGCCTCGTCAGGTTGTTCATCGGGAAACCAGAGCAGCCCCCGTGCAAGACGATAGTACTTATCCACTGAGTACGCTCCGCCAATTGCTATGGCGCTGTTACCGTCCAGATCATACACTTCACCGTCGATGGCGAAGAGCAGATTTGGGAAATCGTCTTCAACGTATACGAGGCCCCCGCGCCATTCTTTTGTCTTATAAGTGTCAATTGTGGCGGGCCGCCTTTCGTGGTTGCCATGGATACACAGAATTTGAACTCCTTCTCGGTTCAGCTTTTTCTTTCGTTCACGGTCGCCGTGATCGTTGCCGTAATAATTCATTCCG
>CAZSIA010000068.1:0-7250 GCA_964606905.1 uncultured Anaeroplasmataceae bacterium
GTATTTATCTAGTAGAAAAATTGGTGCTTTAATTACGATTGAAAAGCATAAATTATTAGATCAATATGCTGAAAAGGCGATTATTATGAACGCTGAGATCAGTAAAGAATTATTAATAAACATCTTTTCGCCTCTTACTCCACTTCATGATGGTGCGGTAATTATTAAAGGTAACAAGATTAGATGTGCTGGAGCTTATTATGTTTTATCAACAAGAGAAACTTTAGATAAAACAGTAGGTTCTCGTCACCGCGCGGCTTTAGGTATAGCCGAAGTAACAGATAGTATTACAATTGTAGTTAGTGAGGAAACAGGAAAAATATCAATAACTTATAGTGGAATTATTATTACTATTACAGACAGAGATAAGTTATTAGAATATATTGATTTAGCAATGGAATAGGAGGATGTTTTATGAATGTTATTAAGAAAATTTTAAATTTGATTTTTAATCCATTAAATAATGTTACATTTGGAAAAAATACAGAAAAATTAGTGGAATTATTTACTAAACATCCTATTTTAATTTTTATTGTTTCACTTATTTTATCAGCAATTATATTTATGGTAGGACATAATTTAATTTAAGGAGTGTCGATAAATGGAATTTATTAAAACATATGCGTTATTGTTGGTAACACTTCTACTTGCATTAATTTTATTAATTATTATTGTTTTAGAATGTTTCCAAAAGAATCGCTTATTCAAATGGAAATTAAGTTTAGCACTTGTAAATATTTTTCTTTTGATTTTATGTGGTTTGTTTTATAAAAGTGTTATTTTAGTAAACGAAACTTTAAATACTATATTTTTAGTATATGTATTTGTTATTTTTGTTTTATTTGCTTTGATGAGTTTTTCGGTTGTGAACAGTTGTTTTCAAAAAAGTAATGACTATACACAATTCATTGAATCTTTAAATAATACAAGTTGGAATGTTTATTTTGTATGTGATAAGCGTGACAGAATTAAAGAAATATCAGAAAGTTTGTTAATTGATTTAGGACTAGAAAAAAAAGATGTCATTGGAAGAAAAGCTTTTGATGTTTTTGATCAAACAATCAGATTTACTCATGTAAATAATAATATTATTACAAATAAAGAGTTAAGAGAATATTATAGAAAATTTGCTTCAACTACTAAGCCAAAAGAAGAATATAAACGTGAAATTTATTTTCAAAATTGTAATGGGCAAACAGTTGTATTGAATTTAATTGAAAAACCGCTTTATGTTGGTGGTAAATATCGTGGAAGATTGAATATTGGTCAAAAGAAAACAGATGCATCACTTGCTGAAGTAGAAAGAGAATTATTAAACAAGAATAAAGATTTAGAATCAATTCAATATAAATTTATTGCCGCTTTAGAATTAACGGAAGAAGGAATTTTCTTTAACGATTTAGATGAAAATTATATTTGGGGAAATGACGTCTTAGTTAAGGAATTAAATTTAGGAAGTAATACAATTGCTTATATGAATTATAAGTCTTTAATATATTCTGAAGATTTACCAATTTATACATCAACTGTTCGTGCTTTAACTCCAGAAAGACCTACTTATTCAATTACATATCGTATAAAAGTTAAAGATAAATATGAATTTGTTAAAGAAACAGGTAAAAGAATTTTTGATGATGAAAATTCAAATGTTATCTTAGGTTTTGTAAAAAAGATTGTTACTAATAGTTTTGAAAGAACTAATATGACTGAAGTAGATAGTGCAAAAGGTATTGATGAATTATTAGTTACTTTAGATGCATTATATAAAGATCATCGTATATTCCAATTGGTTTGTGTTAATTTAACAACACTACCAGATATTAATAATCGTTGTGGTAGAGCGGTTGGAAATATGATTATGAATGAATATATTAAAAAGCTTAAAAATAATTTTATGAGTGATTCATCTGAAGTTTATCGAACTAGTGGATTAGTATTTTATTTTATAATTACTGATACTAGAAAAATGGAATTATTTAAACGAGGATTACTTTCAGATCCAACAGCGATGAATTTAACTTTAAATTACGGTTCATTACATGCTGAATTAAAGGTAAATATTGGTGTTGCAGAAGCAAATGTAGATGGACTTAATAAAGAAGAATTAATCGCAAATTGTAATACAGCAATTAATGCTACATTAAATCCTAATTATCGCTTAAACTACGCTTTTTATAAAGAATTAAAAGATATTGGAATTAGGTGATAGTAATGGTTAGTGTAGTTATATTATGTGGTGGGGCTTCGACAAGAATGGAAATAAATGTAAATAAGGTTTTATTGCCTCTTTTAGATAAACCTGTGTTTATGCATTCAGTATTAAAATTTAAGAGTATTACAGATGATATTGTTGTCGTAGCAAATATTAATGATTACGAAGAAATTTGTACTTATCATGATAATGTAGTTATTGGTGGAGCTAGTAGACAAGAAAGTGTCTATAACGGTGTTATGGCTTGTAAATATGATAAAGTTTTAATTCATGATGGAGCCAGACCTTTAATAAGTATGGAAGACATTAATAAAATTTTAGCCATATCAGATGAAGTTGATTTAGCTTTCTTAGGTGCTAGGTTGGTTGATTCTATAAAAGATAAAGATTTTCATAATTTAAATAGAGCTGATTATGTTTTAGCATATACTCCACAACTTGTTAAAAAAGAACAATATTTAAAAGCTTATTCCTTGGCAACACAAGTTTATTCTGATGATGTTACTTTAGTTTCAGAAGTGTTAAAAATAAAACCTACGCTTGTTTTGGGTGAGACAAATAATATTAAAATAACTAATGTAAGTGATTATTTAAATGTTGCAAGACAAATTGATAAATATCGCATTGGACATTCATGGGATACACATAAATTAGTAAAGGATAGAAAATTAATTTTAGGTGGAGTTGAAATACCATTTGAAAAAGGTTTATTAGGTCACAGTGACGCGGATGCACTCTTACACGCAATCGCGGAAAGTTTATTAGGCGCTTTATCGTTAGGAGATTTAGGAACACATTTTCCAGATAGTGATCCAAGGTATAAAGGGATTGATTCAAAAATACTTTTAGCTAAGTGTAATGAACTTGTTTTGCAAAAGGGATATAAAATAGTTAATATTGATACAATGATTTATGCGGAAGCACCTAAAATGAAACCTTATATTGACTTGATGAGAAAAAGCATTTCAGAAGTATTAAATATTAATATTAATCAAATATCAATTAAAGCCACAACTTATGAAAAAATGGATTCGATTGGTCGTGGTGAGGCTATTGCTTGTGATAGTACTGTTTTACTTGTTAAATATACGGATATCTAGTTGGGATATCCGTTTTTATTTTACGCAAAAAACGACAATAGGACATATTGTCAAATTGCTTGTTATTGTAGTTGTTTTTTGTCGAAACTTCTAGTAAACATATTCATAAAATTTGTTTTATTTAGTACATTTTTCGACATTAAAATATAAATGCGTTTGTTTGTAATAAATTGTCGATTTGCTCTTTTTTTGTCGGATAGTTGTATGAAATTTCTATCATAGTTTCTAGGGCCATTTCCTCAGTTAAAGGACAACTTAATAAATCCGATATTGATATGACTCCTACAATTTCTTTATCTTTATTAACTACGACAAGCCTTCTAATTTGCATATAGCCCATAGTATCACTAGCTTCCGCTATGTCGCTATTTTCATCGATTGTTACTACATATTTTTTCATTATTTTAGTTATATTAGTATTAGAAGAAATTTCTCTAGAAAGAGCTAATACTATATCACGGTCAGTTATTACACCAATTGCTTCCCTACTTTCTTCAATAATGAGAAAGCCTATATCTTTTTCCCTCATTATTTTCATAGCTTCTAAAATAGTACTTTCTTTTTTTATTGAAATGACGTTAGATGCCATTATTTCAAAAACTTTCATTTATTAAATTCCTCCTGTTAACAATTGTCATTGTTAGCTCTTATAAATATTATGTGTTTACTCGCATAAAATATTCATAGAAAACATAAAGTTAATTGGTGAATAGTTTTGTCTAGAAATGTAAAAAAAAAATAATTTTTGGCTTATTTGTGTTAATAATAATTTCTTCGATGGTTTTAAGTGGATACTTTTCTGAAAGTGTTGTTTCAATAATAACTACTAAATCAAAATTGAATTCACAAGAATATATTGAAAGAATTATAAAAGAAGAAGTTGTAAGTAAAAATTATGATCTATTTTATGAAAGTGTTTCAACGGATGGCGTTGTAATTTCTTCATTTGATGTAAATAAGGCAAATATTATATTAAGTGATGCGATGGGATGTTTAAGATGTATTGCTGATAAATTTAATGAAGAAGGAAGTTTTGATGTAAGAGTTCCGATTAGTTATTTATTTATTCCTTCATCATATTTTTTATCAGATATAACTCTTAATGTTAAAACTAGTTCCTTGTTATTTTATGATGTTAAAATTAAAACTAATATTGAAGAATATGGAATAAATAGTAGTATCGTTACTTTAAGTTTGCAAGTAGAAGTATCTTATCAAGTTATTGTTCCATTAATGTTTGAAGTTGTTGATAATTATATTGATGTTTTGCTGGCGGTGGAAGTTATTAATGGTAAGGTACCAGAGGTTTTATTTTCTTATTAAGGTGAAAGTGTGAAAAATAAAAAGAAGTTATCTTCTTATACTAAAAAGAAAGAGAATTTGGAAATAAGTAAAGAGTTATATGTTTCAAATGGTGATAATATTGAAAAAAATGTTATTAATTTATTAAAAAAGAATAATAGTTCTAGAAAATAAGAAGAAAAAGTAGTAAAATTCTTATTGGTGACTTTTATGATTATTGAAACAAAGTTTGGAAATTTCGATTTATTAAAAAATGAACGCGATGCGTTTGATATTGTTAAATTTGAAGCACGTTATTTACCAGAATATTTTGATAAATATGCTTATATTGTTGGCGATATTGCGGATGATATTTTAAGGCTTAAAGGTTTTTCTTTAGATTCTAAATCAAATAAATATTTTCACTATATTCCTGAATATATTACTGAATCATGTGCTTATAATTGCAAATACTATATTTTAAAAAGAATAAAAAACAATCGAAGTTCCAGCATTAACATATAAAAAATCAAAATAACAAGAAACGAGCTGATTATAATGAATAATGAATATACAATTGAAGAACAAATTATAAGTGTACTTAATGTAATAAGACCATATTTGAATAATGATGGTGGAGATATTGAATTTGTTCGTTTTGAAGAAGGAATTGTTTACGTAAGGATGTTAGGTGCTTGTGCTGGATGTATGAGCCTAGATGAAACGTTAAACGAAGGTGTAAGAGAAATTTTAGTGGAAAATATTCCTGGAGTCATCGAAGTAGTAAATATTATATAGTTTAAAAATGAAACCTTCATGGTTTCTTTTTTTTACATTGAAAATAACAAATAGTAAATGATATTAAAAAACTATATGTTTTTTCTTTCATTTTCTTTCATTTTGAACTATAATTAGTAATTGAAAGAAGTGATAACATGCAAAACGGAGATATTGTTTCTGGTACTATTACCGGAATCAAAGACTACGGTGCATTTGTCCAAGTCGAAGATTATTGTGGTTTGATACACATTTCTGAATTTTCAGACGGATTTGTAAAAAATATCAACGATATAGTAGCAATAGGCGATGTAGTAAATGTAGAAATACTTGAAATTGATGAGAAGGAAAAGAAATTAAAATTAAGTTATAAAACCGCTAATGTGCTTCCATCAAAATTATTAGAGTATGTTCACATCTATAAAGGATTTAATGCACTAGAACTAAAATTAAATGATTGGATTAATGAAGCTTACGAAAAAATTAAAAACAAGGAGAACGAATAGTTATGAGTTATGTAAAATTAAATTTAGACAACGCTTTAAAATTTGTAGCTAGCGAACAAGTTGAAGCAATGAAGCAAGAAGTAGTAGACGCAGCTAATGTATTAGTTAGCCAAAGTGGCGCTGGGAATGATTTTTTAGGTTGGTTAAATTTACCACTTGATTATGACAAAGAAGAATTTGAAAGAATTTTACTTGCTGCTGAAAAAATTAAAGCTCAAGCCGATGTATTATTAGTAATCGGTATTGGTGGGTCTTATTTAGGTGCAAAAAGCGCAATTGAAATGTTAAAGAAATATTTTGGTTACAAAGGTGTTGAAATTATCTTTGTAGGTCATCAAATTTCTGGTACATATGTTAATGAATTAATTGATTACTTAAAAGATAAAGAATTCGCAATTAATGTAATTAGTAAATCAGGAACAACAACTGAACCAGCAATCGCATTTAGAATCTTTAAAGAATTAATTGAAGCTCGTTATGGTGTAGAAGAATCTAAGAAACGTATTTACGCTACAACAGATAAAGCAAGAGGAGCTTTAAAAGGTTTAGCTACAGCTATGGGATATGAAACATTTGTAGTTCCAGATAATGTAGGCGGACGTTATTCAGTATTAACAGCTGTAGGATTATTACCTATCGCAGTTAGTGGCGTAGACATTAAAGAAATGATGGCTGGTGCACAACTTGCTCATAAAGAATGTAATGATTTAAATTTAGATACAAACGCAGCAATGCAATATGCTTTAATGAGAAATGCCTTATACCGTAATGGTAAAGCAATTGAAATTTTAGTAAATTATGAACAATGCTTAACATATTTTGCTGAATGGTGGAAACAATTATATGGTGAATCTGAAGGTAAAGATGGAAATGGTATTTATGTAGCAAGTGCTTCATTCTCTACAGATTTACATTCATTAGGACAAATGATCCAAGATGGTGAACGTAATATTTTTGAAACAGTATTACAAGTAACTACTCCAGTGGCTGAACAAGTTATTCCATTTAGTGAAGAAAATCTTGATGGTCTTAACTTCTTAGCTGGCAAAACAATGGATTATGTAAATAAACAAGCATTCTTAGGAACATTATTAGCTCATGTTGATGGTGGTGTTCCAAATATCGTAGTTGAATTCCCAGAAATTAGCGCATTCGCTTATGGTTATTTAGCATACTTCTTTGAATTTGCTTGCGGTGTAAGTGCTTATACTTTAGGCATTAATCCATTTAACCAACCAGGTGTTGAAGCATATAAGAAAAATATGTTTGCCTTACTTGGAAAACCAGGTTATGAAGAATTAGCTAACGAGTTAAAAGCTAAGTTAAATAAATAATTAGATATGAGATGGAATGCTGAATGAGGCATTCCTTTTT
>CAZSIA010000069.1:0-7188 GCA_964606905.1 uncultured Anaeroplasmataceae bacterium
TAAATGATCAATGCGATTGTATTTTGTTAGGATGTACTCATTTAATTGCTATTAAAGATGTAATTAGAAGTAAAAGAAATGTCGATATAATTAGTCAAGATGAAATATTTATAGATTTTTTTAATAAAAAATAATTTTTTTTCTTTTTTAAAAAAAATACTTGCTATTTTAAATGAAAAATATATAATTAAAGAAGAAAGCAATGAAAAGAAATAGTACTAAATATAATTTTTTTAAGCGAGTTACTGATGGTGTGAGGGTAATAAGAATTGATTTAAGAACGCGTCTTGGAGCAGCATTTTTGAAGTAATAGTAGAAAATGACGGGATTGCCCGTTACAGCAAAAAAGTATGTTTGTACTTTATAAGGTTATTACTGCGAAGTAATGATAAACTAAGGTGGCACCACGTTAACTACGTCCTTAGGCGAAATAATATCGCCAAGGGCTTTTTTTATTGTCTTTGGCAAGAAAAAGGAGAGGAAAGAAAAATGAAAAAATTATTAACTTTATTATTAACTGTATTTAGTATTTTTGCAGCTACAGCATGTTCAACTGAAAAGACATTGATTGTTTATACTGAAGCTGGATTTGCCCCTTTTGAATATGTTTCAAATGGTGCTATAACTGGTGTTGATGTTGATATCATGAACTTAGTTGGAGAAGAATTAGGAATGAAAGTTGTGTTCGAAAATGTAGCATTTGACACAATTATTGATGCAGTTGAATCTGGAAAATTAACAAATGTTGGAGCTGCAGGATTATCAGTAACTGATGAAAGAAAAGAAAAGGTTGATTTTTCTTCTGTATATTATCAAGCTAATCTTTATGTAATTTACAATGTAAATAGTGCACCAGAATCTAAAATCATGACTGATGGTAATACAGGTGTTTACTGGTCAAGTCTATCAACAACTAAAGGTATTGGTATTCAAACTGGTACAACTGCTGATTTGTTTTTAACTGATGAAGTTGCAACAGGCGGTTCGCTAGAAAATGTAAGAAAAACATCATATGATTCATTAAGTATTGCAGTAATGGATATAACTAAGGGAATTGATTATGTTATTATTGATGAATTACCTGCTAAAACATTAGTTAATTCTAACAGTAATTTAGGATGCCTTCCATTATATTATGAAGGTGTTGATGGTGGAGATGATGAATTAGCATTTGATGAATATGCGATTTGTGTAACTAAAGGAAAAACCGAAATATTAGCTGCAATTAATAAGGTTTTAGCTGAATTGCTAGTTGAAGATGAGGACGGAGTTACCGGAATTCAAAAATTAGTTAACAAGCATTTGGGGTTATAATAAGAAGATTGGATGATTTATATGAAGTTATTTGAGGATATTTATAAAATAATATCTACACCAGAGTTTTTGAAATATTTACTTGAAGGTTTTTCTAATACGCTTATAATGACTTTTATTGCAGCATTGATTGGTCTTGTTTTAGGAATGGTTGTTGCAATTGTTAAAATATTTGCATCGGAAAATAAATATTTAAAAATTCCAGGATTATTATGTGATCTATATACTACAGTAATTCGTGGTACGCCAGTTGCTTTACAACTTGTTGTAATGGCACTTGAAATAGTTGTTATTCCTGGATATAACTTGAAGGTTTTAGCGGTGATATTAACTTTTGGAATTAACTCTGGAGCTTATGTCTCAGAAAGTATTCGTGCTGGAATTATGAGTGTAGATAAAGGACAAATGGAAGCTGGTCGTGCACTAGGGTTATCTAAACTTACTACAATGATAAAAATTATTATTCCACAAGCAATTAAAAATGTAATTCCAGCAATAGGTAATGAATTAATTGCTTTAGTTAAAGAAACTGCAATTGTCTCAATGGTTGGTACTACAATTGGAACATTAACATTTGAACTTAATGCTTCTGTTGATACTATCAGTAAGGGATTAGGTGGTAGTTATTTAGCGCCAGCATTATTATCAGCAATTTTCTATTTGATAATTGTTTATACAATTACTTTTATTATTAAGCGTATCGAAAGGAGATTTGCTAGAAGTGATAAATATTAAAAATGTCTATAAGAAATTTAGTGACGATAAAACAAACACAATGGTTTTAAATGGTGTAAGTTGTAATATTAAACCTGGTGAAAAAGTAGTTATTATTGGTGCAAGTGGTAGTGGAAAAAGTACATTACTTCGTTGTATGAATCTCCTTGAAAAACCAACATTTGGTGAAATTTGGATTGAGGGAAAATTAATTACTCCAGTTGATCCATATTTACATGAAGAAGTAATCAAAGCTTCAAAAACTTATCATAAGATGATATCTACTTATTCAGTAGTTGATGATGAAATAGAAAAGAAAATTATTAATGAAATTAAAGAAAAAGATTTACTTAATGAAAAAAATGATGGAAAAGAATATAAAGAATTGATTAAAAAGATTTATAAAGAAAATCATATTGATGTCAATTTGGTTAGACAAAAGATGGGTATGTGTTTCCAACATTTTAATTTATTTAATAACTTAACAATCATGGATAATTTAATCTTAGCTCCAGTTGAACTTAAGCTGATGACTAAAGATGAGGCTTTAGAAAAGGCTACTATTTTACTAAAAAGAATTGGTTTGTTAGATAAAAAAGATAGTTATCCAGCAACACTTTCTGGGGGACAAAAACAAAGAATTGCGATTATAAGAAGCTTGTGTATGAATCCAAGTGTTATGTTGTTTGATGAACCGACAAGTGCGCTTGACCCAGAAATGGTTGGGGAAGTGTTAGGTCTTATGAAGGAGTTAGCTAATACAGGAATGAGCATGGTTGTGGTAACACATGAAATGGGCTTTGCGAAGGAGATTGCTGACCGTGTTATTTTTATGGATGGCGGAGTAATTGTTGAAGAAGGAACACCAAATGAGGTCTTTAATCATCCTAAAAATGAAAGACTAAAAGCCTTTTTATCAAAAATTTTATAATGATATACTCTAATTAAGGCAACTTAGTTAGAGTTTTTTAATTATTTTGTAAAAATAAATAAAAAATATGTTACAATATAATCTGAGATTGAATCGAAGTGAGGTATTTTTTTATGTTAACAAGTAGTCAAAAAAGACAGTTGAAAGCAATGGCAAATCATTTAAATGCTGTGTTCCAAGTAGGCAAAGATGGAGTTAATAGTAATATGATTGTTGATATTTTAAATTACTTAAATAAAAATGAATTAATGAAAGTTAGTATTTTACAAAATTGTCCACAAACTAAAGATGAAGTAGCTGATATTTTTTCCTCTAGTGGAATTGAAGTTGTGCAAATTATTGGAAAGACAATTGTTTTATATAAACATAGTGAAAATGCAAAAAATCCAATCATTTTAAAATAGGAGGTTCGGATTATGAAAAGAATTATTCTAATTGATGGAAATTCTTTGATGTATCGTGCATATTACGGGACTGCATTTGGTAATATGATGCAAAACTCAAAAGGGTTGTATACTAATGCAATTTACGCTTTTATTAAGATGTTAGATCATTTATTAAAGGAAGAGTATGACAATATTTTAGTCGCTTTTGATGCTGGAAAACAAACTTTCCGTCATGAAATATTAGATTCTTATAAAGATGGTCGTTCACCAATGCCAGATGAGATGAGAATGCAAATTCCTCATATTAAAGAATATCTTCATTTGATGAATATCAAAGAATATCAACTTCCTTTATATGAAGCAGATGATATCATTGGTAGTATGGCTAAAAAAGCAATTGAGGCTGGATATCATGTTGATATTTATTCATCAGATAAGGATTTGTTGCAATTAGTGAATGAAAATACAACAGTTCATTTAACTAAAAAAGGCTTAACTGAACTTGATGTTTATACCCCAGAAGGAGTAATTGAAAGGTATGGTTTGACTTATCATCAAATGGTTGATTTAAAAGCCCTTATGGGTGATCCTAGTGATAACTTGAAGGGTTTACCAGGTGTTGGTGAAAAAACAGCTATCAAATTACTTCAACAATATGGTTCGCTTGAAAAACTAATTGAACAAAAAGATACAATTGGTGGTAAATTAGGTGAAAAGGTTAGAGAGTTTTATAATGATGCATTGTTGTGTCAAAAGATGTGTACAATCAATCGTAATTCTCCACTTGAAATTTCTTTAGAAGATACTGGTCGTCAAGAGCCAAATTTAGAAAAACTAAATTCTTTTTTCCGCTTTTTAGAGTTTTATAGTATGTTAAAGAAAAAAGCTCCTGTAAAAACTGATGAGGTTGATTATAAAGTTATCGAAGATGTTGTTGAACTGAAGAAAATATTGTTACCTAAAAGTTATCTAATCTTCGAAATGATGGATTATAATTATCACAAGGCTCAACTTTTAGCTATTGGTATTAAAAATATTCTTGGTATTTTTATTATCAGTCCACAACTTTTAGGTGATTCATTAGATTTACAATTTTATTTAAAAGATGAAAACAATAAAAATATTTTTGATATGAAACGTGCAAAAGTTTATTTACTCGAACATGGATATGATTTAGCTGGTGTAGAATATGATATGATGCTAGCTTCATATATTTCTACTCCTAATATGGATAATAGTGACTTTAATAAAGTTTGTAATCATTATGAATATACAAAAGTTGACTATTCTGATTATATTTATGGAAAAGGTAATAATCGTGTTGTTCCTGAGGAAGATGTTTTATTTAATTATATTGCTAAAAAATGTATTGCTTTAGAAAAATTAAAACCAGTTATTTTATCTGAATTAGAAAATAATAAACAATTAAATTTATTGAATGATATTGAAATTCCACTTGCCTATGTTTTAGCTAGGATGGAAGTGGCTGGTATGATGATTGATAAAAAAGAATTGAAAATTCAAAAAGAACTTTATGAAAAAGAAATTAGTGAATTAGAAAGCAAGATTTATGAACTTGCAGGAGAAGAATTTAACATTAACTCAGTTAAGCAGTTAGGTGAAATTTTATTTGAAAAATTAGGGCTTCCTGCTAGTAAGAAAAATAAAAATGGTGGTTATTCAACTGATATTGATGTCTTAAATTATCTAAAAGATAAACATGAGATTGTTGAATATATTATTCGTTATCGTGCCGCAACAAAGCTTTATAGCACTTATTTAACTGGCTTAGAGCAACAAATTTTTCCTGATGGAAAGGTTCATACAATTTTCCAACAAGCTCTAACTGTTACTGGAAGATTATCAAGTATTGAACCAAATGTTCAAAACATTCCAATTAAAACTGCCGAAGGTAGACAAATAAGAAAATTATTTATTCCAAGTGAAGGTAATTTGTTGTTTTCTAGTGACTATAGCCAAATTGAATTAAGAGTTTTAGCACATATGGCTAATGTTAAACATTTAATATTAGACTTTAATAATAATTTAGATGTTCATACAGAAACAGCTAAAAGAATTTTTAAAGTAGAAGAAGTTACACCTGAATTAAGACGTAAAGCTAAGGCGGTTAACTTTGGAATTGTTTATGGAATCAGTGCTTTTGGTTTATCTAATGATGTGGATTTAGGAATTAAAGAATCTCAACAATTTATTGATTCTTATTTTGAACTTTATCCCGAAATTAAGGAATTTATGGATACAACCGTTCTTTTTGCCAAGCAAAGTGGATATGCGGTCACATTATCAAATAGACGTCGCTATATTCCTGAATTGAATTCGCCAGTTTATTTGCAACGTGAAGCTGGAAAAAGAACTGCGATGAACGCACCTATTCAAGGAAGTGCTGCAGATATTATTAAGATTGCAATGATTAATATTGATAGGGAAATTACAAATAGAAAATTAAAAAGTAAAATGGTTTTCCAAGTACATGACGAATTAGTATTTGACGTTGCACCCGATGAGGTAGAAATATTAGAAGAATTAGTTAAAGAAGAAATGCAGTACGCTTTTAGACTAAGTGTTCCACTAGAAGTTTCTACTGGATTTGGAAATAATTGGATGGAAATTAAATAGGTGGAATTGATATGGAAATTATTAAGGTTAGACGTTCAGTAAGAGAGTTTACTGATGAAGAAATTTCTGATAGTGATATTAGAAAAATAATTGAAGCTGGGATTTGTGCACCTAGTGCGATGAATCAACAGCCATGGGAATTTATTGTTATAAAAGATAAAACGATTTTAAATAAATTAAGTGAAAAGTTATCACCACTTTATGCTAAAAGTAAAGTTAGTATAATTTTATGCATGCGAAAAAATAATTTAAAAAGTCCTACAAGAACTCCTCAAGATATGGGTGCTTGTATGCAAAACATGATGTTAGAAGCGACACATTTAAAGATTGGATCTTGTTGGATTGGAACATATCCAGACCCAATTAGAATGCAACCATTATCAACTATTTTAAACATTCCAAATGATATTGAACCTTTTTGTGGACTTGTTTTAGGTCATCCTAAAGATTTATCTGTTTTTAAAGAAATAAAACGAGAAGCAATTATCCACAATAATTATTACAATGCCTGAACTTCCTGAAGTAGAAACGGTTCGACAAACATTAAGAAGATATATCTTAGGTAAAACAATCAAAAATGTTACTGTTTTATATGAGAAAATGATTGTTGGACTTAATAAAGATGAATTTATTGATAAATTAGTTGGTAAAAAAATAATTGAAATTGGTCGCTTAGGTAAATATTTATTTTTTACTCTTTCAGATGATGTGTATTTAATTTCGCATTTAAGAATGGAGGGTAAATACTTTATTAAACCTATTAGTGATGAAGTAGTTAAACATGAACATATCATTTTTGAATTTGATGATGGCATTTCTTTAAGATACGCCGATGTAAGAAAATTTGGTACAATGGAAATTAAGGATAAAGAAACACTCTTTACTACACATCCATTATCAAGTTTAGGAATAGAAGCTAATATGCTTACAAAAGAATATCTTCAAGAAAAAATGAAGGGTCGTCATCGTGATTTAAAGGCATTTTTACTAGATCAAACTATGATAGCCGGAATAGGTAATATATATGCTGATGAGATTTGTTATTTAGCCAACCTTAATCCTAAACAAGATATTTATTATTTATTAGATATTGATTATGAAAATATTGCTAATTGTGCTAAAGAAGTGATTGAAAATGCGATTCTTGCTGGAGGAACAACAATTCGTTCTTATACATCAAGTTTAGGAGTTACAGGGCTTTTTCAA
>CAZSIA010000070.1:0-7158 GCA_964606905.1 uncultured Anaeroplasmataceae bacterium
ACCGTATCCAAATCTTTGAAGGTTTAGTAATTAAACGTCAAGGTGCTGGTATCAGTGAAACTTTCACAGTGCGTAAAATTTCTTATGGTGTAGGTGTGGAACGTACATTCCCAGTTAATGCACCTATTATCGATCGTATCGAAGTAACTAGAAGAGGTATTGTTCGTAGAGCTAAATTAAACTACATCAGAACATTATCTGCTAAAGCTGCTCGTATTAAAGAACGCCGATAATTTAGAAAATGGTCTAGTGATTTTACTAGGCCATTATTTTTTTGTTTAAGGGGTGGAAAAATGAAGTTAATAGAAGTTAATAATCTTTCGAAGGTTTTTAAAAAGCCTATTAGAGGTGAAGGATTAAAAGGGATGATCAAAACGCTGTTTTCGCGAAAATATGAACAAATAAAAGCGGTTGATGACATTTCTTTTAGTATTTCACCTGGAGAAATTGTTGGATATATTGGCGCTAATGGTGCTGGTAAAAGTACAACAATTAAAATGATGTGTGGAATTTTACATCCATCAAGCGGAACTGTTATAATTGACGGGATGACTTTTGATAAAAAAAGAAAAGAAATCAATCGTGATATGGGTGTAGTGTTTGGACAAAAAACACAATTATGGTGGGATATTCCACTTATTGAAACTTTTAAAATTTTAAAAAGTATTTATGAAATAAATGATGAAGAATATAATGAACGATTTAATTATTTATGTGATTTGCTAGATCTTAAAGATTTTTTAGATCAAAATGTTCGTTCGTTATCATTAGGACAAAGGATGAGAGCGGATTTTGCCGCTGCACTTATTCATTCTCCTAAGATTGTTTATTTAGATGAACCTACAATTGGTTTAGATGTATTGGTTAAGGATAAAATTCGCAAAGCGATTAAAGAATTAAACAAAAAATATAATATTACTGTAATTCTTACAACACACGATATGAAAGATATTGAACAATTATGTAGTAGAATTATTATTATTGATAAAGGTAAGATTTTATATGATGGTTCACTACATAATATTAAATATCAATTTGGTAACACTAAGACGATTCTTTTACCGAAGAATGTTGTGCTTAATGATGATTTTGTTACTAAATTCAAAACAATTGAAGTTAGTGAAACAGAAGATAATCTTGTCTTAAAGTTCTCTTTAAATGAAGTAAATTTAGATGATGTATTATTAGAACTAATTAATAATTACCATGTAGAAGATTTTAAAATTGAAGATATATCGATTGAAGATATAACAATGAAGCTTTATGAAAAACATTAAAAATTTCTTGAATAAATATATTCCTTTTTCAAAGGCTGGAATTAAGGGATTTTTATCTTATAAGGCTCAAATATTTATGTGGTTAATTATTTCATTAGTTGAAGTACTATTTGTAGTTTTTTTGTATCATGCAATATATCGTAACTCAAAAGATGGTATTTCATCTGTTGTGAATGGTTTTACATTTTATGAGATGGTTTTATATATGATTACATCTTTCATATTTTCTTTTGTAGTTTATCAATCAGAAACGAGTTGGAATATTTTTCAAGATATAAAAGAAGGAACTATAGTTAATACATTAACAAAACCAGTTTCTTATAGATTAAGGCATTTATTTACTTGTTTTGGTACTACATTTATTGGACTTTTAATTGTAATGTTGCCATTGACAACAATTGTTTATATTATATTTATTTCGTTTAAATTTATTGAAATGAGCATCATTAACTTTATCTTGAATTTTTTGTTGTTTATTATTTTTGCGATAATTGCGATGATTATTAATGATGGTATTAGTTATACGCTTGGACTTTTAACATTCTTTACTGAACATATGTTTGGGTTGAATTTATTTAGAAATTCAATTCAAGGTTTTTTGAGTGGACAATTATTGCCGCTTTC
The DNA here is from genome assembly GCA_964606905.1 of uncultured Anaeroplasmataceae bacterium. Lineage (GTDB taxonomy): Bacteria > Bacillota_I > Bacilli_A > Acholeplasmatales > Anaeroplasmataceae > CAZSIA01. The sequence continues at coordinate 1,902 of CAZSIA010000070.1, forward strand.
TTATATGGGTATATTTGGTTTGATATTTTCATTTACGCCATTTGCATTTATGAATAGTACACCAGTGTTGATGATGATGGGGAAACTTGAATTAAATTCAATTTTATTGTTTTTAGCTATAGGTGTTTTATGGATAGTAATTATTGAATTTGTTAATCATTTATTGTTTAAATTTTGCATTAAAAGAGTATCGGTTCAAGGAGGGTAAAATATGCGTTATTTAAAATTATATTGGGCTTATGCTAAACGTTCCTTGATGGGTAAATTTGCTTATAAAGCTAATGTTATTATTGGTATAATTGCTTTTTTGTTTGCACAAATAACGGCTTTGTTAACCCTATTTTTGCTTGTTGGTGCTGTACCTAGTATTGATGGTTATACTATTTATGATATAGGTTTTTTATTTGGAGTTACTAATATGGCTATTGGCATAGATCATTTATTTTCAGATAAACTTTGGACTGTTGCTTATCATGAAGTGAAAATGGGAAAACTAGATCATATGTTTTTACGTCCTGTACCAGTTTTGTTTCAAGTTTTTTCGCATGAAATTCAATTGGAAGCATTTGGGGAAATTATTACATCCATTGCTCTAATTATTTTTTGTGGAGGGAATGTAAGTTTTAATTTTAAACCTCTTGACATTATTCTTGTTATAGTTGGAATAATTTGTGCTAGTGTAATTATTACTTCATTTAAAATTATTGTCGCAGCTCTTGCTTTTATCTTTGGTAGAAGTGGACCACTTCTACAAGTGGTATACAATTTTTCAACGTATTCAAGATATCCACTTACAATCTATCCTAAAGTAATTAGATTTATATTGATGTTTATTATTCCATTAGGAATATGTATTTTTTTACCATATGATAATTTGTTTACGCATAGTTATAATCCATTTTTACTTTCACTGGCGATGGTCGGTGCGACAACAATTTTTCTAACACTTTCAATTTTAATTTGGAACTGGTGTTGTTCACGTTATGAAAGTACAGGTTCCTAGTTATTTAAAGAATTTTCATCTTTTTGAAAGTTCTTTTTTATTTTAACTTTTGTGGTAAGATAATAATGGAGTTGATAGTTTATGGAAATAAAAGATAAAATATTTGAGGGAGAAAGATCTTTATTTTCTTCAAATGGATTAAAAATATATAATTGTGTATTTCAAAATGGAGAATCCCCTTTAAAAGAGAGCAAAGATATTTATTTGATTAATTCTAATTTTAAATGGAAATATCCTCTGTGGTATTGTAATGATATTTTAGTAGAAGATTCTAAATTAGATGTTACTGCACGTTCTGGAATTTGGTATACGCATAATATTACAATTAATAACACGTTAATCGAAGCTCCGAAAACATTTAGAAGAAGTAGTTATATAACTATGAATAATGTAAATATGCCTAATGGTTTGGAGAGTATGTGGAATTGTAGTAATATTGTTTTAAATAATGTTAGTATTACTGGTGATTACTTTTGTTTTGGAAGTGCAAATATAGAAGCTAACAATTTAACAATTGATGGTAATTATAGTTTTGATGGTGGGAAAAATATTGTTATTCGTAATTCAAAATTAATTAGTAAAGACGCTTTTTGGAATTGTGAAAATGTTATGGTTTATGATTCAGTAATTGTTGGAGAATATTTAGGATGGAATAGTAAGAATATTACTTTTGTTAATTGTACAATTGAAAGTTTACAGGGGTTGTGTTACATTGAAAATCTTAAATTAGTTAATTGTACATTAAATAATACTAATCTTGCTTTTGAATATTCAAGTGTAGACGCTTGTGTTTGTGGTTGTGTAGATAGTATTAAAAATCCTATATGTGGAGTTATTAAAGTAGATGAAGTAAAAGAATTAATATTAGATGAAAATTATATTGATCCAAATAAAGTTAAAGTAGTTATTGGAGGAAGTAATGATGAGTAGATTTGATAAATTAACAAATAGAATAAATACTAATTCTGTTAAATGGAGTGGTGAAGAAAACGAACTTCCAATGTGGGTTGCGGATATGGATTTTGAAGCCCCTGAAGAAGTTTCAAATGCTTTAATAGAAAGAGCTTCTCACAAGATTTTTGGTTATTGTGATATTCCTTCTTCGTGGAATGAAGCAGTTGTTAATTGGCGTCTTAATAGATATAATCACACTATTGATAAAGATGATTTGTTATATTGTACTTCTGTGATTGCTTCAATCAGTAGTATAGTTAGAAAAATCACGTCAGTAGGCGAAAATATTGTTATTCAAACACCAGTTTATAACATTTTTTATAATTGTATTTTAAATAATGGTCGTAATGTTTTGGAAAGTCCACTTGTTTATTGTGATGGAGTCTATAGTATAGACTTTAATGATTTGGAAGAAAAATTAAGAAACAAACAAACATCAATGATGATTTTATGTAACCCACATAATCCGATTGGTAGAGCTTGGAGTAAGGAAGATTTAGCTAAGATAGGAGAATTATGTCATAAATATAATGTTGTAGTTTTAGCAGATGAAATTCATTGTGATTTAACAGATCCTGACGTAGTTTATACTCCTTTTTCAAGTGTAAATGAAGTATGTAAAAATATTAGTATTGCATGTTCTTCGCCTACTAAAACATTTAATTTAGCTGGACTTCATACATCTTATATTTATGTTCCTAATCCATATTTAAAGCATAAAGTGTGGAGAGCTATTAATACTGATGAAGTAGCTGAAGCTAATATTTTTGCAGTTACAGGAGCAATTGCGGCATTTACATATGGCGCAGCTTGGTTAGATGAATTAAGAGATTATTTATATATTAATAAAACTGAGTTTATTAATGAAGTTGAAAAACAATTACCTGTGCATGTTATTAGAAGTAATGCTACATATTTGTTATGGGTAGATTGTAGTAAGATATGTAGTGATACTGTTGAATTAGTTGAATTTATTAGAAAACAAACAAAATTACGTGTTACAGCTGGTAAAGTTTACGGAGTTTGTGGTAAAGCATTTATTAGAGTTAATATCGCAACTCAAAATGAGCGAGTTAAAGATGGTATTAAACGATTTATTGAAGGTGTAAAAGCATATATGAACAACAGACGACTTTTTTAGTTGTCTGTTTTCCATTTATTTCAAAGAAAATACCACATATCAAATTGTGATTATTTTTTTGTTTTTTTTCTATATAATTGTTGTTAAGGGGGTTGGTTTTATTGGAAAATATTATTGAAATTAAAAATTTAAGTAAAAGTTTTGGTGAAGTTAAAGCGGTAAATGATTTAAGTTTTTGTGTAAAAGAAGGTGAATTATTTGCCTTTTTAGGTGAAAATGGTGCTGGTAAAAGTACAACAATTAATATCATGTGTGCCCAATTAGTTAAAGATGGTGGAAAGGTTATAATAGATGGAATTGATATTGAGAAAGAACCTGAAAAAATCAAAAGAGAAATTGGTGTAGTTTTTCAAAATTCAGTTTTAGATTCACCTCTTTCTGTTAGGGATAATTTAGAAAGTAGGGCTGCATTATATGGGATTGTTGGGAATGAATTTGAGTTGCGTTTAACTGAACTATCTAAATTATTAGAATTTGATAATCTTTTAAATCGTAAAGTTAAAAATTTAAGTGGTGGACAAAGAAGAAGAATAGATATAGCAAGAGCACTTCTTCATAAACCTAAAATACTTATCTTAGATGAACCCACAACAGGTTTAGATCCTCAAACTAGAAAAACTTTATGGAATGTTATTGCACAACTTCGTAAGGATGAAAAAATGACAGTTTTCTTGACAACACATTATATGGAAGAAGCAGCTGATGCGGATTATGTTGTTATTATTGATGGTGGTAAAATTAGTGCAAAAGGGACACCACTAGAACTAAAAAACAATTATACTGGTGATTTTATTACTTTATACAACGTGAGTGAGAAAGATGTTAAATTATTAGGTATAGAATATGAGATGATTCGAGATGCATACCGTTTGTTAGTTTCTAATACTAAAGCTGCTACACAATTGATTGTAAAAAATCCTGAAATTTTTGTTGATTATGAAATTACAAAAGGGAAAATGGATGATGTGTTTTTAGCGGTTACAGGAAAAAAACTTTCTGGAGGTAGCGAACAATGAAAACTTTATTAATCTTAACAAAAAGAAACATTAAATTATTTTTTAATGACAAGGGGATGTTTTTAACATCGTTAATAACACCACTTATCCTCTTAGTCTTATATGCGACGTTTTTAGGTAATGTTTATCGGGACTCTTTTATACAAAATTTTCCTAAAGATATAGTGATAAGTGAGACTGTTATAGATGGATTAGTCGGTGGACAATTGATTTCTTCAATTTTAGCGGTATCATGTGTTACTGTAGCATTTTGTTCTAATTTCTTGATGGTTCAAGATAAGGCTTTAGGAAATATAAAAGACTTAACAATTTCTCCTGTTAAGTCTACCACATTATCACTTAGTTATTATATTGCGTCTTTATTTTCAACATTGATTATTTGTTTTATAGCCGCATTTGTTTGCCTTATTTATATTTTTATAGTTGGCTGGTATATGAGTTTTATTGATGTAATATTATTGTTTATAGATATAATTTTATTAGTATTATTTGGTACTGCCTTATCTTCTGTGATTAATTTCTTTTTGTCTTCACAAGGCCAAATTTCAGCTGTAGGTACTATTGTAAGTTCTTGTTATGGATTTATTTGTGGTGCATATATGCCTATTTCATCTTTTGGAAGTGGATTACAAAAAGCCTTGTCGTTTTTACCAGGGACATATGGCACTTCTTTAGTTAGAAATCACGCTATGCTAGCAGCCATAAATCAGCTAAGTAAAGAAGGTATGCCTGATGAAGTTATAATAAGTATTAAAGATGCAATGGATTTAAATATTTATTTTTTCAACTATCAAGTACCTATAGGTGTAATGTATGTTATCTTAGGCGGTACAATTATTGTGTTAATTGCTATTTATATACTGATGAATAAATTAAAAAAAAGATAAATAATGTTAAAAAAGACTATCATTTGCGATAGTCTTTTCTGTTTTTATTCAACTTCCAATACCACAGTTTCATACGCTGATAATGTTAATGAGTTAGAATTATATTCTTTATCATAGTTAGAAAGTAATACTTTTTTAACTTTAAATGGTAATTTAACTTCTTTAACTCCTTCGCGCATATTTGTAACTACACATACTCTTTTATTTGTAGTCCTTCTAGTATAAATATAGACATCCTTCATATCTTCGTATACTG
>CAZSIA010000071.1:0-7151 GCA_964606905.1 uncultured Anaeroplasmataceae bacterium
AATGATCCTAAGTAACGATTAAGTTCACGTACACCAGCTTCTCTAGTAAAATGTTCAATAATATGATAAATAGCATCATCATCAATTATAAATTGTTTTTCAGTAATGCCATGAACTTCAATTTGTTTACTAATTAAATGTTCTTTAGCAATTTGGAATTTTTCAAATTTTGTATATGATGATAATTCAACAATTTCCATACGGTCACGCAGTGGAGCTGGAATATTTTCTAAATAGTTAGCAGTAGCGATAAATAATACTTGACTTAAATCATATGGTTCTTCGACATAGTTATCGCTAAATGTATGATTTTGTTCAGGATCTAATACTTCAAGCATTGCGCTTGTTGGATCTCCTTTATAATCAGATGACATTTTATCAATTTCATCTAATAAGAATACAGGGTTTACTGTTTGTGCATCATACATTCCTTTTAAAATACGACCAGGTAGAGCACCAATATAAGTTCTACGATGTCCTCTAATCTCGCTTTCATCTTTTACTCCACCAAGAGATTGTTTAATGAATTTTCTTCCTAATGCTTGAGCAATACTCATTGCAAGCGAAGTTTTACCAACACCAGGAGGACCAACTAAGCATAAAATTGTTTGTGGATTTTTCTTAGTCATAATTTTAACTGCGATATATTCAATAATTCTTTCTTTTACTTTATCTAATGCATAATGTTCTTTATTTAAAGCCAAAGCTACTTCAGTTAAATCATCATTATCAACACTTGCTTTATACCAAGGAAGACCAATTATAAAGTCTAAATAATTTTTAAGAATTTGACTATCTGCCATTTGAGATGGAGTATCTTGATAACGTCTTAATTCCTCTAATGCTTTCTTTTCGGTACGTTCTGGCATATGAGCTTCTTTAATCTTCTTACGCATCAATTCAATATCTTCTTCGCGTTTCGCTTTATCGCCAAGTTCAGTTTGAATGGCTTTCATTTTTTCACGTAAATAATATTCTTTTTGATTTTCATCAATACTTTTTTTAACACTTTCATTGATCTTTTGTTCAATCTCAATGATTTGTTGTTCGTGCTTTAAATCTTGTAAGATAAAGTTTAAACGACGATTTAAATCAGCTTCTAATACATATTTACTCTTATCTGTATCTGTTGAACGTAAGTTAAAAGCAATTCTATCACAAACAACTTCTGTTGTTGCTCCTGATTGAATTTGTGATATTACATCATCAACATTATTTAAATATTCCTTAGCTTTTGGCATTAATTCATCAATCACCATTTTCACTAAAGCTACTTCTTCATCAGAATTTCCATAAATTGTTTCTAATGGATTAAATTTAACAGTAAAACATGGTTTTTCTGTAATAAAGTCATCAATTTCTACACGTTGTAATAAACGGAATTTAACTTTATAATTGCCACTAGGTAATTTAACTTTTAATGTAATTTTTGCCAAAACTCCTACAGGTAAAATATCCTGTGGACTAACATCTTCAATCGCAGGATTTTCTTGAAGAAGTAAAATGATATTAGAGTCATATTTTGTCTCAGCTAAATTTAGAGCGTGTAAACTAATGTCTCTACCAACTTCAATACGTAAATCATTATTAGGAATAGGTGCTTCCTTTCTAACAGCTATTGCTGGAAGAATTTCTAATATGTTTTTTTCCATCAATAAATCACTTCCCCTCTTTTTTGGAAAAAAGGTGCTGAATACAATCAACACCTATTATTTTTATTCTACTACTTTAGATTCTAAAACTAACTTAATAGCATTATTATTAGCTAATTGAGCAGCAAATGGACCTTTACCAATGCGTTTTTCAATATCGCTAACGCTCATTTTAGAAGCGGCTGCATAATTTTTAATTGCTTCGGCAATTTCTTCATCTGTTGGTAACAATCCTTCAACTTCAGCAATTTTATCTAATACTAATTCCATCTTAACTTGTCGTTGTGCTTCTTCTTGGCATTGTGCTTCAAATTGTTCAACAGTAACACCAGAGAATTGTAAGAACATTTCAAATGGAATATTATATTGTTTCGCTTGAGCTTCTACTTGATTTTTTAAAGATTTAACTCGATCAGCAACAAATGAATGAGGTAAATCAACAGTTGCATTATTCATAACAGTTTCAATAACAGTATTTTCAATTTGACGAGTATTTGAATTTACTTTACGTTCAGTTAAAGTATTTGTAACATGAGCGTTAAATTCTTCTACTGTATTAACACCTTCAATTTTTAATTCTGCAACTAATTCATCAGTTAATTCAGGTGTAGTTTTTGCTTTTACTTCGTGTAAAGTGATATGGAATACTGCTTCCTTACCAGCTAAATTAGGTGCACCATAGTTTTCAGGAAATGTAACAGTAATATCTTTTTCAGTATTAGCTTCCATACCTACCATTTGTTCTTCAAATCCAGGAATGAATTGATGTGAACCGATTTCAAGTTCATAATTTTCAGCAGCGCCTCCATCAAATGGAACGCCATCAACGCTTCCTAGGAAATCGAACACTGCGATATCGCCTAAAGCGATAACTTGTTCTGTTTTTGTTTCAACAACAATTTTATCTTTTAATAAACGATTTCTTTCGCTATTGATTTCATCTAAAGTAACAGTGTCGTCTAATGCTGATACTTTAATTCCTTTATATTCACCTAAAACTACTTCAGGGAATGTATCAAACGTTAAAGTGAAGTTAAATCCTTCCCCTTCTCTTACAGTTGAATAGTCTAAATCTAACATAGGTTGACTTGCGATTTGAACTTCTGTATTAGTTAATAATTCTTCACGCATTTTTCTGCTTACTGCAGCATCAATTGCATCAGCATATAATGATTCAACACCATATTTCTTTAAATAAACACTTTTAGGTGCTTTACCTTTTCTAAATCCATCAATAGTTACTTTTTCATTACAAATTTTGAATGCTTCATCTAAAGCTTGTGCAAATTCTTCAGCGCTTACTTCAAAAGAAGCTTTAATTTGACTATGTTCTAATCTTTCAAATGTCATATTTATATCCTCCATATACTTTAATCGACAACAAAATAATTATATATTATTTTACAATAATTGGCAAGAAAAAATATTTAGCTTACATAATTTTGTGGTCTATCAGGCGTATTTTCATCTATAATTATCTCATTTTCTGCTCCTGGAGCTTCAATTACAGGTACTTCTTCCTTAACTTCTTCTTTCTTTTTTGTTGGTTTTACATAAAGTTTACGATAATTATTGTAATTAGTTATACCACCAATAATACTAATTACAGAACATACTCCAAACGCAAGTAACAAAACATATCGCATACTGTCTACACTAAAATTATCAAATCTTCCAACAATAACACTTCCAACAGTAATTAAAATTATACTTAATAAGAATTTTGATTTTTCAACTTCAGTTTTTAAGAAAATAACTTCAAATAAATAGATTAAACCTCTTGCATAAAGTATCACACCCAATAAAAATGGATATAATAAATATAAAAATCCTGTATCTTCTACATTAGCAGTTAATACAATCATTAAGATACCAACAACAAAATTGAGAAACATCTCAATCGCATTAACTGCAATTGCCCAACGAACTCTTGTTGTTTTAATAAGTGGAATAAAACGAATAATTACGAAAATTATAAGTAGTGCTCCTGTTAAGTAAAAAACAACACTATTACCGAAATCAGGTTTTAAAAACATCACAATACTAAATACAGCTAAAGCTGCCCCTACTATCCATAAGTATAACCATTTATATCTCTTTAATCCGTTTTCTTTCATTTTTGTTTCTCCTTAACTAATATATCATTATTGTAATATAATAATATATTAAAATAAATTAAAATGCAATATTATGTTTTTTTAAAAAAACAAAAAGTTTCAAAACCAAATAATAGTTTTAAAACTTTTATTTACATATTATTTACCTGAAATACTTAATTCGTTAACTAATAATGATGGAGCCCCAACACTACCAGTTTTGAAGTTTAAATCACTACCAATAGTTAAAACTTCATTTAATAATTTCTTAATATTACCACTAGCAACAATTAAATTAACAGGTTTTCCTAATTTACCATCAACAATTTCATATCCTTGAGCTTGTAAAGAGAAATCCCCATTGATTACATTAATACCAGCGTGTAGTCCTTGAACATCTGTCAAATAGAATCCATTTCCACATTCGCTAAATAATTCATCTAAACTAGCTTCACCAGGAACAATATAGAAGTTAGATGGTCTAACACCTACCCCACTACTAACACTAGCTTTATAACCATTTCCTGTTGTTGTTGTATTCATCATTTTTGCAGTTTTTAAATTGTGTAAGAATGTTTTAAACACACCTTTATCAACAACCGTTTTCTTTCTTGCAGCTACACCTTCATCATCAAATGAATCTTGACTAGGAGCTAATTCACATAATGGATCATCCATAATTGTAATATTAGTGCCAAAAATTTGCGTTTCTTCTTTCCCTTCTAAAAAACTCATTTTACGAATCACTGACTCAGCACTAAATACTGATGAAAACGCACTTAATAAAGAACGAACAACGCTATTTTTAACAACAGTACGATAAGCACCACTAACAATTGGTTCAGCACCAAATTTACCTACTGTATCATTAACTGCATCACTTGCTAATTTATCAATATCAAATTCAGCATATTTTTTAGCTAATTGAATATCATAACCACTTTTTACTTCTTCACCCTTCTTAGCTAAAACTTCACCAACTAAATAAGCATATCCACCTTTTCTACTTACAGAAAGTCCATTTGAATTTTCAATCATATATTCAAAACTAGATTCAGAATAAGAAGCTTCAGGACAACTTACAAATTCACTTAAAGATTCAATTTTCTTAGCTAAATCTAAAACTAATTGACTCTTTTCGGCAAGTGAATGAAAATTAAAATCACCTTCATAAGGTTTTAATTCTGGATAACTTTCATCACCAGGATAGATAAAGTATGGTTCATTAATATTGATTAAAGTTGCGTTTTCTTTAATAGTAATAATAATTTCATCAACACTTAATTCATTGTTTTCTAAATATAAAGAACCTAAATGTCCATTATAAGCACCACGAATATAATATACATCAGATGTTGATGAATTTAGAGTTTCAATTTGATGATTAAAAATACCAATTTCTGAATGAGTTGTCTTTTGACGATAAACTTCAATTTCACTAATACCAGCTTCTAATGCTTTTTCAAATAATAACTTAGTATCCATTAGTTATTTCCTCCCTTTCCACCAACAGTCATATTACGTACACGAATCGTAGGTTGACCAACACATGCTGGAATACTACCACTTACGCTACCACACATACCATATCCAAATGATTGGTTATTTGCTACCATATCAATTTTAAGAAGTGTATCTTGACCACTACCGATCAGCGTAGCACCTTTAATCGGTGTTGTTATTTTACCATCTTCAATCAAGTAACCTTCACTTACACTAAAGTTAAATTCGCCTGTAGTTGGGTTAACACTTCCGCCACCCATTTTCTTAGCGAAAATACCGTATTTAGTTGCTGCAATAATTTCTTCTACTGTACTTTTCCCATTTGCAATATAAGTATTAGTCATACGAGATGTAGGGCTATATTTATAAGATTCACGTCTAGCAGAACCAGTTGCTTCCATATTCATTCTTCTACCATTACGTGAGTCAATCATATAACCAACTAAAATACCATCTTTAATTAATATATTTTTCTTAGTGTTATTTCCTTCATCATCCATACCAGCACTACCCCATTCGTCGACGATAGTTCCATCGTCGATTGCAGTTACAACACTACTAGCGATTTGTTCTCCTAATTTATTAGAAAATACACTTAAGTTTTTAGCAACACTAGTTGCTTCAAGTGAATGACCACAAGCTTCATGGAAAATAACTCCACCAAATGCATTATGAATAACTACATCATATACTCCACCTGGAATATCTACTGCTTCTAATTGTTTGATTGCTCCAGCTGCAATCATATCACCAAATGACTTCCAATCATAGTTATCAAAGAATTCAACACCAAAGTTTCCACCATATTGGTCACCATATGATTCCATTTTTTCACCATTTCTTGCAATAGCTTGAGCACTTACTCTTTGATGATTACGAACATCACTTCTCCATAAACCTTTAGTGTTGTAAATAGTAACTTCTTGTGTTTCATCAGTTAGATTAGCCATAACTTGAACAATCATTGGACTATGTGCATATGCAGAATCACTAATCAATGTTAAATATTTAACTTTTTCACTATTAGGAATATCTTTTGAATAACGAGTAATTGTACTCATTTTAGGTGTTTCAGTATAAGTTAAATCAAAACTAATTCCTAGAGGTTTTTCATTATAACTAGAAGCCAAACTAGTAGCTAATTCCATTAAACTTTCTTCATTTACATCATTTGTATAACCATATACTTCTTGTAAATCTTTTAAAATTCTAATACCAACACCACAAATTACTGAAGTATCAGAATTTTTTATCATCTTACTTACCATTACGATAACATTTGTTTTCTTAACTTCGTAAAATATTTCTGCAAAGTCAGCACCAGTAGCTAAACAAGCGTTTAATACTTTAGTAGCAACTTCTTTACTAATCATTTTAAATCATCCCTTCTTATAATAAAACTTTAGTTAATTATATCAAATATATTTATAAATTTATTAAGTAAGCGTTTTCTGTATAAAATTTAATTTAAAAAGTGACCCATATTACAGGATCACTTATACTTAATCAGATTAATTGTTATTTTTATACCCAAGGTAATTCAACATCTGAAGCTTCAACAATTATAATAGTAGCGGTTAATTCTTCTAACAAATTGTTGTTTTCATCATATAATTTTAAAACTACTGTATGAACTCCTACTTCACTCACTTCATTACCATTATATTCAGCAGTTACTCCTTCAGGAATATTAACTGCATAAATACTATGAAGCTCTCCATCGTATGAAATTACAACACTTTCAAAAACTATCTCAGTTGAAACAACAGGTGTATCATTATCTGTTTTATCTTCATTACAACCAACTAAAAATGTAATTGAAAATAAAATTAATAAAATATATAAAATTTTTCTCATATTTTCTTCTCCTTTTTAGTTAGTAAATTCTGTTAAACAACTC
>CAZSIA010000072.1:0-6962 GCA_964606905.1 uncultured Anaeroplasmataceae bacterium
AAGAACCAGCAATATGTTTCTTTTATAATAATGAATGGTTTAATGTGATTGCTATGTTAAAAGAAGATGGAATTCATTATTATTGTAATATTAGTAGTCCTTATGTTTATGATGATGAAGCTATTAAATATATCGATTATGATTTAGATTTAAGAGTTGATAGTAAATTCAATTATCGTATTTTGGATAAGGATGAATATAAATATCACGCAAAAATAATGGAATATCCTGAAAAATTAAGGGTTGTTATTGAAAATTCATTAGAAAAAGTTATAGAAATGGTCAAAAAACGTGTTGGACCATTTAATTTAGAAGTTGTGATGAAATACTACAATGAATATAAAAAAGTTAATACAAAAATAAAAAAATAGGAGGAAAATTTATGCCAATTATTCATGTTAATAAAGAAAATTTTAAGGAAGTAATTGAAAATAACGAAGTTGTTATTTTAGATTTTTATGCAAATTGGTGTGGACCATGCAGAATGTTAGGAGAAGTATTAGAAGAAATTTCATTAGATAATCCTGATCTTGTTATTGGTAAGATTAATGTTGATGACGAAGGAGAATTAGCTCAATCATTTAGCATTCGTTCAATTCCACAACTATACATCAGCAAGGGCGGAAAAATCGTTAAAAATATCAGTGGTTATGTAGCAGCTGAAACTATTTTAGAGGCTCTTAGGGCGTGCTAGAAACAGTAATTATTGGTAGTGGTCCTGCAGGAGTTTCTGCAGCTGTATATTTAAAACGTTTTAATAAGGATGTGGTAGTTATTAGTGGTGCTGATACAGCATTAAGTTCTGCACATCGTATTGATAACTATTATGCTTATTTTGACGTTAGTGGTAATGAATTATATCAAAAAGGTATTGATCAGTTAAAATCTTTAGAAGTTGAGGTTATTAATGAGGTCGTTATCTCTATTGAATATTATGGTCATTTTATTATCACAACTACTACTAATACATATCAAGCCAAAAGAGTTATATTAGCTACTGGTAAAGCCCGCAATAAATTAAAGATTAAAGATGCAAAAAAATTTGAACTTAAGGGTTTAAGTTATTGTGCAACATGTGATGGTTTTTTCTATAGAGAAAAGAAAATAGGAATAATTGGAAGTGGAAGCGCAATGTTTCATGAACTATCGTTTTTAAAAAATTTAAGTAATGATATTATTGTTTTTACAGATGGAGTAAAACTTGATATTCCTCAAGTGAAAGTTGTTAGTGAAAAATTAGTGTCATTATATGGAGATGAATTTTTAGAAGGTGTTACAACTGATTGTGGCGATTATCCAATTGATGGATTATTTGTGGCAATTGGTGATGCCTCTACGTTTGATTTTATTAAACATATGGGTATTAATACTGATGAGAAAAACAATATTATTGTCGATGAAAATTATCAAACAAATATCAAAAATTTATATGCGATTGGTGATGCAATAGGTGGGGTATTGCAAATAACAAAAGCATCTTATGATGGAATGATGGTTGCATATAAACTTAATAAAGAGGAGAAGCGAGAAAATGAATAAGCTTAAAAATAATCCATTATTATTAATTGGGTCTATCATTAGTTTAGTGATTGGACTAATGCTTGTATTTACTGATTATCAGAGAATAATAAATTTTATTTATTTTGTTGTTGGTGGAGGATTAATAATTACTGGTATTTCTAAATTAATAATCGAAAATAATACACAAGATAAATCATATATGTATGATGGAATTATTGATATTGTAATAGGTATCTTTATTATGTTTGTACATGATTTGATTGTAACTGTAATTTTAGGTATTTTATTTATCATATTCCCAATTGTGAGAATTATTAAATCCGATACGAAAAAATATACATTTAAAAAAGAATTACCCCTTTTAATAATTGGCTTTGTTATCGCATTAAGTGGGGATTTAATAGCCGGTATATTTATTAAAATTTTAGGTGTATTAATGATTCTTTTGGCAATATATTTATTTGTATGTATATTTACTCAAAAAATAAGAATCATTAACGTAGGATACCATTCAGATTCAACTGATAATGCTAATAAGGATATTATTGATGTTGAGTGTGAGGAGAGTGAAAGTGATGAATGATAAAAAGAAAAAATGGTTTTGGGTATTGATTGCTTCAGGAATAATTATTTTATTTTTTTTAATGCTTGCTTCATCAGTACTTGATATTGGTGATAGATTAAGAAGTATTCATCCAATTGCTGAATATACTTTTTATCTTTTATGTGCAATTTTATTGTGGTTTTTAATTATTAATCCAGTTAGAATTATTTTATTTTCGCCATCTTTATCGATTGCAACTACCTTAGAATGTGATTCAATAAAAGCGCATAAGATTTATAAAACTGTTACAAAAAATATTTTAGCTAGTAATGAAGGAAATCTTACGGAAGAAGAAAAGACAGCTTTATCAAATTATAAAAATTATACTGAATTACGCGAAGCTTTAAATTTAGTAATGAGTGGTAGTGTAAAAAAACAAATTAACCGTATTATTACACGTAATGCGAAAACAGTTATGTTATCAACAGCTATTAGTCAAAATTCTAAACTTGATATGTATAGTGTTATTAGTGTTAATTTAAAGATGGTTAAAGAAATTGTTGAGGCTTGTGGATTTAGACCTAATTTTAAAAATTTAAGTAAGTTAACAATTAATGTTGCTTCAACTGCTTTAATTGCAGAAGGGTTAGAATCACTTAAAATCGAAGATATATTACCTACACAAACGATTACTACTTTAAGTAATATTCCTCTTTTAAAACCAGTTTTATCAAGTGTAGTTCAAGGAGTAGCTAATGCTTTGTTAACAATTCGAATTGGTTTAGTTACTAGAGGATATTTATTTACTGATAGTAAAAAATCAACTAAAGCTAGTATTCGTGCAGAAGCGTTTAAAGATGCTTTATTATTGCTTCCTATAGTAATTGGTGAAGTTTTAGCATTCTTTCCAACGAAAATAGTTAAATTATTTACAAAAGAAAAAGAGGATTCTGATAAAAAGAATGTCGCAACAGTTTAATTTATTAAACGATATTTCTTTGAGAATAATAAGTTAATTTTTAGGAAGTGTTAAAAATGCTTAAGAAAAATGAAATTACAATTAAGTCAAGAATAAAAAGAATTAAAAGGACAAGAAAAATAGATGAAATTTCTTTAGACTGTCTTCCTCCTGTTCAAAATGATGAATATTTCTTTGTAAGTTATTCACATAAAGATTATAAAAAAGTTTACGAAGACATATTTTATCTTCAACAATTTGGTATCTCAATTTGGTATGATCGTGGCATGACACCTGGCAAAGATTGGAAAGATACTGCTGAACAATATATTAATAAATATAATTGTAAAGGTATGATTTTATATGTGAGTGAAAATAGTATTCAATCAGAAGCTATCTTTCAAGAAGTTATGTTTGCTAAGGAATGTGGTAAAGATATATTATTGATAAATATCGACTACAAAGGACAATATTATTCAGCTTTAGAATTAATGAATTTACTTTCTTCAAAAGGAGTTAATTTTTCTTCTGATGCAATTTCATTTATAGAAAAATATTTAAATAATGATGTTTTATATTTGAAATACTCTGATGTTGTTAATAAAAAGATTGATAAGATTCATTTGTTAAAAGAACCAGTTTTATTAAAACTATCGTTATTTAATTCTTATATTCTTGGTCAAGATGATGAAGAAGATTATTTCGTAGAAGATGATGTTTGTTATGATGAAGATTTAGATGAAAGTGAAATACCTAATGGTGTTGAATTAACATTTCAAACTTTATTAATAAACGATATAGATGTTATTAAGGTTGAACAAAAAGATTTTAAAAAAGCTTTAGAAGTTGCCGTAAGTGAACAAGGAACTTTAGAAGGTCCTTTGTTAGCTGCTGAAATTCTTTGGATTGGGGATTTGACATTTGCTAATTGTAAAAAAATGGAAAAAGTAGAATTTTTGGAGTTATCTAATTCATCAATCGGATTATACATTGGACAATATGCTTTTTATAATTGCTATAAATTATCAAATATTGATTTATCAATGGTAAGTAGTATTGGTATGCACTCGTTTGAAAATTGTTTTTCATTAGAAGCTATTGATATTAGTAAAATTTTATATGTTTCTGAACGTGCTTTTTATAATTGTTCTAAGTTAAAAAAAGTAAAATTTAATGATGATGTTAATGTTATTTACGCTTGTGCTTTTTCTAAAACTGCTATAGAAAGTGTTAGAATTAATTCACTTCGTATTATCTCGTATGGTGCTTTTTCTGAATGTAAAAATCTTTATGAATTTATTAATTATGGAAAATCTGAGCTAGAGATAGGTTCGCACGCTTTTTCTGGTTGTAAAAATTTATCTAATTTTGTGTATGATGGCATCTGTAAATCTATTGGAGATTATGCATTTTGTTTTTGTGGCTTATTAAAAGAATTTGTAGCAAACGATGTTAATGAATTTAATATTGGTAAACGTTCTTTTTATGGTTGCAATCAACTAGAAAGCTTTATATTTAAAAATGGAAAGATTAAAGTAGGAAGCTCTGCATTTGAAGATTGTACTAATTTGGTGAATTTTCCTTTTGAAAATGTAGTATCAATTGATTCGCGGGCATTTTATAATTGTGAAAAATTATTTGTGCCAAATCTTACATGCGAGTTTATTGATGATCAAGCATTTAGCGGTTGTTTAAATATTTATAGTCTTGAATTTAACACTGATAAAACATTAACACTTTCAAGTTATTCATTGTCTGAGATGCCAAATCTTGAAAAAGTTTTATTTAACTGTAATGTAATTGATATTCCGATGGGTTTATTTAGATGTTGCAATAAACTTAGGGAAGTTTATCTCCCAAATACTATATTAAAAATTTCTAAATATGCATTTAATTATTGTTATAGTCTTGAAAAAGTTTTATATAATGGTACTATATCCGAGTGGAATATTCTTATGGAAAACAATAACATCGATTATTTTGATGATACAAGTGAATATGTAGTGGTTTGTAGTGATGGTATTTTACAAAAAAATAATTAATATATTTATTGAAAAAAATATTTTAGTAAAAATAAATGTAGAATTAATGGTTGTTTTGGAATTTTATTTTCACTTTCAACCAATAATGAGAAAAATTAAAAAATAAATATTGACAATTGTTATATTAATATAATATAATTTATTTGTTGTAGAGCGCAACCACATAGAAAAGGTCTTAAATGATTAAAAGTCTACCTTAATAGTGTGTCTTAAAATATAATGAGGAGGTGTCGCAAACATGTATGCAATTATCGAAACAGGTGGGAAACAAGTAAAAGCTGTAGTTGGTGAAGCTATCTATGTTGAAAAATTAGATGTTGAAGAAGGTTCAACTTATACATTCAACAAAGTATTAGCAGTATCTGATGAAAACTTAACTGTTGGTACTCCATATGTTAAAGGTGCAACTGTTACTGCAAAAGTTGAAAAGCAAGGACGTCAAAAGAAGATTATTGTGTTCCATTTCAGAAGAAAGAAAAATGAACATAAAAAACAAGGTCATCGTCAAGCTTATACAAAATTAGTAGTTGAATCTATTAACTTATAAGAATTATGATAAAGATTGAAATTATTAAAAACGAGACTATTAAAGTCACAGGACATGCTAATTATGCCGAATATGGCGCTGATATAGTATGTGCAAGTGTATCAACTGCAGTATATATGAGTATTAACCAAATTGAAGTTTTTGATAAATCTGATTGTATAAAAACTTTAGTTAGTGAAGGTAATGCTTGTATAGAGGTTGTATGTGAAGATGAAATCGTAAAAAAAGTAATTAGCAATTTAATCTTCACACTTAGAGATTTAGAATTACAATATCCTAAATATATAAAAATAAATGAAAAAATATAGGAGGTGTCCTTCATGTTAAGATTGAATATCCAATTGTTCGCTTCTAAAAAAGGTGTAGGTTCAACTAAGAACGGCCGTGATTCAGAAAGCAAACGTTTAGGTGCTAAATTATCAGATGGAGAGTATTGCACTGCAGGTTCTATTATTTACCGTCAAAGAGGAACTAAAATTCATCCAGGTAATAACGTAGGACGTGGTGGAGACGATACATTATTTGCAAAAGTTTCTGGCTACGTAAAATATGAACGCGTAGGTAAAAATAAAAAGCAAGCATCTGTTTACCCAGCATAATAAGAAAATATGCACCATTTATTATGGTGCTTTTTTTTCGAAAATAAAAAATGTATTACAAAATTTACATTAGAAAGGAGTAATACACTATGTTTGTAGATCAAATAGAAATTGAAGTTACCGCTGGTAAAGGCGGAGATGGAATAGTAGCTTATCGTAGAGAAAACTGCGTAGAAAAAGGTGGACCATATGGTGGAAACGGCGGAAATGGAGGAAGTGTTATTTTCGTTGGAGAAAGTGGTTTATCAACATTACTAGATTTTAGATATATGCGTCATGTAAAAGGTAATGGTGGTGAACGTGGTGGTAATAAAGGTTGTTATGGGGCTTGTGCAAAACATACTTATGTAAAAGTTCCACTTGGTACAGTTATTTATGATATGGAAACTAATCGTATTTTAGCTGATATCAATACACATGGTCAAGAATTTGTTGTTTGTAAAGGTGGACGTGGTGGACGTGGAAACATGGCTTTTGCAAATGGAACAAATAAATGTCCTGACTGGTGTGAAAAAGGTGAACCTGGAGAACATAAAAAGATTCGTTTAGAATTAAAAGTTTTAGCTGACTGTGGTTTAGTAGGTTTTCCTAGTGTTGGTAAATCAACTTTAATTAGCGCGGTTAGTGCGGTTAAACCAAAAATAGCTGATTATCACTTTACAACACTTGCTCCAAATTTAGGAATGGTATATGTTCCTGATGGTAGAAGTTTTGTTATGGCAGACTTACCTGGACTTATTGAAGGGGCTTC
>CAZSIA010000073.1:0-6897 GCA_964606905.1 uncultured Anaeroplasmataceae bacterium
TAATTCCAAATTAGTGTGTGCAACTACTTTAAATACTCTAGCTTCTTTTCTTCCATAAACATCAGTATGAATAGTAGCAATTACAATATCTTTATCAAAAGCATTTCCTAAATACTTTCTAGCTACATAATAACTATCTAAATTAGTTCTTAAATAGGGGTTATCATTACGAATGACAATTGTTCCCCTTATAAATTTATTTCCATCAATTAAATTATAAAGTTTACCAATCTTAATAATATCTGTATCTTCCATTAAAAATATTTCTTTAGCTAATTCATCATTTTCACAGTTTAAAAGCGATAAAAGTTCACCATAACTAAGTGGTCCTTTTTCCTTAATTAAATTAATTATCATTTCCTTCATAACATAACCTCCTTTCATATATTTAATAAAAATTGATTATTTTACTAACATTTTTATTTCTAAATTATTATTTTTATAATCGACAACTCCCATAGCACCACAAATAAGTGGCATTGTAGGAGGTAAATGACCTAAGTCTACATCAATTAAAATAGGTACATTCAAATCTTTTAAAACATCAATTGCGTTAAAACGGTTAAGTCCATACTCTTCCATATTAAAAGCATTCGCACTTCTTCCAATCAAAAATCCTTTAGCATTATCAAACCAACCAGCCATTTTAAGTTGTAATAAGGCTCTTCTAATCGCTCGTGGTGATAATTCACAAGCTTCTAAAAACCAAACAACACCATCGTTTTGGTAACGTAAATTAAATTCTTTTACCTTATCATACTTAGTTCCACAAATAAGTGAAAGAATATCTAAACAACCACCTAAAAGTCTTCCTTCAAAATACTCTTCACAATTAAAAACACTTGTAATTACTTTATCTGCTTTTAAATTATATGAAGCAAGCGGATGTGTTTTTTGATACCCACTTCTTTTTAGTTCAAATTTAGAATATCCATTTAAGATTAATTTTTTACCAGTCATAAGTAAATAATCATCTAAAAGTGACTGATCTAATTTACGCATTCCAAACCCACCTGCACAATGTCCATAAATACTAGCTACATCACAAAGAGTTGGAAGTAAGAAAGAATAATTAGTATTGTCTGAAAAGCCATTAAACCATTTTGGAGTTGATTCTTTTATTTTTTCAAAATCAATGTATGGTAATGTTTCAAATTGCATTTCACCACCACCAACACTAAGTAGTAATGAAACCTTATCGTCTAAATACATCCCCATAAATTCTTTTCCAATTTCTTCTGGAGTATTTGATAAATAAGGAAGTTCCGCTTTATTTACATTATCTCCAAAAATAACATTATATCCTAAATCTTTAAAATATTTTTTTGCCCATTTAACTTTTGTATTATATGGGTATGATGCCGCACCAAAGGATGGTGCAATAAAGGCGATTGTATCACCTGGTTTTATAAATTTTGGATAACGCATAATAATCTACTCCTTTAATGAAAATAAAAACAGAATTTCATGAGAAACTCTGTCATCTTAATCTACCTATATCTTAGATTTTGTCAATAGTACAAATGATAGCTAATACAAAGAATAAAATTCCAATAACCCATGTTGATTTTTGTAATACTGCTTCTAATCCACGAGATTTTTGGTTTTTAAACAATTCTGATTTTCCACCACTAAAAGCATCATTAATATCATCTTTAGATGATTGTAATAATACTACTATGATTAAAAAGATTGATACGATTAATAATAAAATGTCAAAGATATCCATGATTTGCCTCCTAATTATAGATACTAAAATATGTTAAATAATTATTGTAATTATTCTAATCGCTTATTATAAAAGCATATACATAACTATTAAACCATTTAATCTTCTTAAAAGCAAGTAAATTATTATTTTTTTAACCAGCAAAACAAAAAAATGCTACAAAAAGTAGCATTTTCATCTTTAATCAATTATTTATATAAGTTATATAAAGATTTTAAACCATCCCATACAGCTGTTTCGCCTAATTGATCTTCAGTTCTTAATAATTGATTGTATTTAGCGATACGGTCAGTACGTGATGCAGAACCAGTCTTAATTTGACCAGCATTTGTTGCAACTACGATATCAGCGATAGTTGTATCTTCTGTTTCACCTGAACGGTGAGATACTACTGCTGTATAACCAGCACGTTTAGCCATTTCGATTGCTTCTAAAGTTTCAGTTAAAGTACCGATTTGGTTAACTTTAATTAAAATTGAGTTAGCAACACCCATTTTGATACCTTTTTCTAAACGGCGTGTGTTAGTAACGAATAAGTCGTCGCCTACTAATTGGATTTTCTTACCTAATTTTTCTGTTAAATATTTCCATCCATCCCAGTCGTCTTCAGCAAGACCATCTTCGATAGTAATGATTGGGAATTTTTCAGTTAATGGTAAATAATATTCATCAACCATACCTTTAGCATCTAAAGATACACCTTTATCTGCTTTTAAAGTATATAAACCAGTTTCTTTATCAAAGAATTCTGAAGCAGCTACGTCAATACCTAAGCAGATATCTTTTCCAGGAACATATCCTGCAGCTTCAATAGCTTCAACAACGCGTTGGAAAGCTTCTTCGTTAGAACCTAATTTTGGAGCATATCCACCTTCGTCACCTACTGCAGTGTTATATCCATGTTTCTTTAAAATTTTCTTTAAGTTGTGGAATACTTCAGCTCCCATTCTTAAAGCTTCTTTAAAGCTTGGAGCACCTACAGCTAAAATCATAATTTCTTGGAAGTCAATGCACCAGTCAGCGTGAGCACCACCGTTTAAGATATTCATCATTGGTAATGGTAATTGTTTTGCATTAACACCACCGATATAACGGTATAGAGGAATTCCTAAGAAATCAGCTGCAGTTCTAGCTACTGCTAAAGATACACCTAAGATAGCATTAGCACCAAATTTACCTTTATTTGGTGTTCCATCTAATTCGCATAATTTGTGGTCAATTGTTACTTGGTCGAATACATTATAACCAATTAATTCAGGAGCAATTGCTTCATTAACGTTTTTAACTGCAGTTAAAACTCCTTTTCCTAAATAACGGCTTTGATCTCCGTCTCTTAATTCAACTGCTTCATGTTCACCAGTTGAAGCACCACTAGGTACTAAAGCGCGACCAAATGCGCCAGATTCTGTTTCAACTTCTACTTCAACAGTTGGGTTTCCGCGTGAGTCTAAAACTTCACGTGCATAAATTCTTGTAATATATGGCATTTTCTACGTCTCCTTATATAATTTTTTATACCAAACCTTATTATACACATAATTTTAATAAAAATAAATATATTTTTAATTTTTTGTTAATTATATCCAATTATTTTTTTTGTTCAGGCATACGCCATGCGGTCAAAATGCAAAAAATAAAAATCAACATATCTAAAATATTATACAAAATATCGATTCCCACATAAGATTTAAAATTTAAAAATCCAAAAACAAGATACCTTAATCCGTCCCACGATAATACATAAGATATGCTAAATGCCACATTATGTGTAACAAACGAATAAAAAGAAATATAGTAAATTATATATCCAATTAAAAAGAAAACTACTGAGATAATTGAATATAAAATATGATAATTAAAAATTTTGTCACTTATTCCTTTACCAATCATATAAGCTACTAAATATATTAATAAACTAAACATTAAATTCAAAAATCCTAAGGCAAAAAACTGTAATGCACCGGCTAAGATACCAAACAATAGCATATGTAAGCTACCATAAAGTAAAGCTCTTTTGAAATCATCTTTATATAACGGTTCTTTAAATAAATTAATCAATCTTCTCATATAATCCCTCTTTTTTATTTATCTTCTTTTTATACATGTGTAAAAGAGTATCCCCAATTAAAACTGCGATTGCCGCAATACAAGTTCCCTTTAATAAATTAAAAGGAAGATATAAAAATATAATAGCTAATAAATAGTTATTTATCCCTGTCAAATTAGTTATCATACTCATTGTCTTTTCGCTCATTCCAATTCCAAAGAAACTAACCTCTCCTAAAAATAGTGGTGTTAAAATGGCATAATTAGCAATTGTCATAATAAATGAAACCATTAAAACGACTAAACCATATTTTAATATTTTAAATCCAACTTTTTCACTTTTAATAATTTTACCAGATATCCATAAACACAAAACATACGAAACTGAGGCAACAAGAGCTGTTAGGTGTGCTACAAAAGGAAACATTCCTCCTACTTCTGGACCTCTAATCAATAAATCACAACCAGTCTTAACAATCGCCACAATAAAGGCCTCTTTAAATCCAAATAATAAAAAAGCGAAAATTACCACAAAATCACTAAACTCTATTTTTAAAAATGGAGCTAAGGGATATGGTATTTGTAAATAACTCATTAAAATAACACCTAACGCTGAAAG
This sequence comes from uncultured Anaeroplasmataceae bacterium, assembly GCA_964606905.1. Lineage (GTDB taxonomy): Bacteria > Bacillota_I > Bacilli_A > Acholeplasmatales > Anaeroplasmataceae > CAZSIA01. The sequence continues at coordinate 4,395 of CAZSIA010000073.1, forward strand.
TAATGACAAAACAGCTAATTTAAAAACACTCTTCTTTTTCATAACACACTCTTCTTTCCAAATAAAAAGCCCTATTTAAGGGCAAATGAAAAAAGATATATTCTTCTTCCATCTAGACTTTAACTATCGGTTCTAGAATCTAACTAGATCAGCTTATGCTCGCGGACTATACCGCCGGTCTGGAATTTCACCATGCCCTGAAGTCACTTAAATTATATTACAAACAAATACTTCATGCAACAAAAGTATTTTTTTCATTTTAAGAAATTATTTTTGTAGTATAATAACATAAAGAAGGTGATGCAGATGAAACATATATTACAAACTTTATTTTTAACAGATGTAGTTAATAATATCGATAAGAAATATAAAGATATAGTTAATGTTAAGGATAATTTTTTTTCATACGCTAATATCTATGACGCACCCCTATATTACAAACTATTCACATATAAAAAAGATGCTGATTACAAATTATATGATAAACTTTTAAATAGTAAACATTATGAGGTTATCGAATGTTTAATTAAAATAATTTGTGAAGAAAACTACCAAGCAAACCATCTTCTACTTCTATATAGTTATATTTCAAATATTATTTTAAACACATATTTAGATGATTATGTAAATAACAATACAAAAAATATTCCTTTAGCTAGTAAAAAAATGAAAATGAGAAAATATAGTAAAACGATTAAATATATTGAAGCTCAATATTATAAAGAACTTTACTATAAACCAATCAAGACCTATAAAATAAATTATAAAAAAATCGAAATAACAGACGATTGTTTTGACATTATCAACAAAATATGTAGTAAAATTTATTATTTTTCTTATGGAATAGATATATTTAAAATAGGACATAAAAAATTTATTAAACATCAAAAGAATAAACACAGTATTTTCAGACCAATTTATAAAGCAATCTCAAACTTTTTAGACACATTTACTCGCAGTAAAAAATACAGCGCAGCTAGTATCTATAATACCTATACGCCACTAAAAAAAGATTATTTAAACAAACAAAATAAATTATGGATTAGTAATAAAACAGATTGTTATAAATCATTTTTTGATGTATATAGCGATGCCTTAAAAGAAGCTTGTAAATTAATTACTTTAGTAAGTGAAGAAATCTTCTACAAAGTGAAAAAAACGGCTGAAATAAAAGCATTTTTAAATAAACTTTCCAAATAAAAAAGGATATCTTTTCATCGAATCATAAAGTTACACTAGAAAATAACTAGATACACTTTATATTAAATTCGAAAGAGGTATCCCTTTTATTTAATTTACACAAAAAAAATAATCCAAAATATAGATTCAAATTTAACGAAACAATTTAAACACTTTAATGAATAATATTTTTAATTTGTTTTTACATATAGTTTAATTAAAGTATACAAAACTTATTTATTTTAGAAAAAAATACCTTCAAAGTAGGCATATAATATCAAGGCCTCAAATCCCCTTAGAGATTGTAATTCCTATCAAATAATTTTCTACTTTAAAAGTACCATTTTTCAAAGTTCTCAACTAATTATTTCAGTATTTTTTATTGTTTTTCAATATATCCTTCTATTTCTTCAATTGCCTTTTCAAGTATTTCTTCAACATCATTACCCCAAATATCTAATCCTTCAGCGCTAAATCTTATAACCTCACCAATACCAAAAATCATATTCGCTAACGCCTTTATATAATTGAAACCAAAATCAGGATAATTAATACCACCTGAGGTAGAAACATAGAGAATTTTTTTTGCTTTACATAATCCAACAGGCCCATTTTCTGTATATTTAAAAGTAATACCAGGTATGCTTATATTTTCGATATATATTTTAAGCAAGGCCGGAAAGGATAAATCCCAAAGTGGTGCAGCTATGACAATTGTATCAGCGTTTGCAAATTGCTTCGCGTAAACTTGATTGTTTTCATCAATCGTTCGTTTAGCTAATCTTTCCTCATTTAGCGGCAATAGATCTAATAAAGGTAAATTAACTTCGATAATTTCTCCTCTTAGTCCACTTAATAACTCATTGGCTAATAGTAGTGTTCTTGACTCTTTTCTAACACAAGCATTAATAAATAATATTTTCATCAAACCATCCCCTATTCCAACTTCATTATAAAATATCTAAAATTAGAAATTTGTCGAAATATAACAATTAAATTTGAATTTGCGGAATATCGATATATAAACGGTCTAAATCATAATTTTTGCGTTCTTCTGGTGTAAAAATATGTAAAATGACATCATATAAATCGATTAAAATCCATGACGAATCTTTCCCTTCGACATTTTTTATTTTCAATTTATCATTCTTTTGATCTTCTAACATATGATCAATACAAGCGTTTGCTTGTCTAGCAACACTAACAGTAGCAACTACAGTATAATCAGCTAAAGGTGAGATCCCTCTTAAATCATATATTTTAATATCCGTAGCTTTTACTTTATCTAATGCATCTCTTATTATATCTAATAATTCCATTATAA
>CAZSIA010000074.1:0-484 GCA_964606905.1 uncultured Anaeroplasmataceae bacterium
AGGTAAAGATAAAGGAATATTAAGTAGTATAAATGCCTTAAAAAAAGTAGGATTTACAAATATCAAAGAAATTAATTATCAAAATATGCGACATGAAATTTTAAATGAAATGATGAAAGATGATGTAATATGCGATATAATTTCTTTCCTAAAATAAAAAAGGAGGATACAATGAAAAAACTAAAATATCTAATACTATTTTTAGTTATCTTATTTTTAACTGGTTGTTTTAAAACGGATGTACAAATAAAAATTGATATAGAAGAAAAAATTGAAATACCTATCAGCAAATATGAAAATTATGATTGGAGCAAAGTCATAAAAATACGTATAGATGGCAAACTTGTAGACTCTAGTGAAGCTAAAATAAAACATATTAAAGGCGAAATTAAAGCTGGTGAGGAGTGCGTATTCCGAGTAACTTACCAATATAAATTCAATTCTAAAAGTGAAGACTTCTCTGTATTATTTATTACAGATTTAT
>CAZSIA010000074.1:494-6807 GCA_964606905.1 uncultured Anaeroplasmataceae bacterium
GCTAAAGGGACAGTAAGTCTAGCTAATGAAGATGGGTTTATCTTAACTGATGAAACAGCTAGTATTTTCGTCTTGTATCAAGATGAAACGCAAACTATAACTAAAGATAATACAGTATATATTGAAGGAACTTATAATTTTAATAATGGTCATGAAATATTGTTAAACGCTTTAACAGTTACTTCTAGTAATACAGAAATAAGTGTGCCAATTAATTTAACAGATAATGAATATAATTTATACACTACTTCTTATCAAATAAAAAATTATCCAACAACATATATTACTATTAGCGCTAAAGTTATAGTTAAAGATAATAATCTTTTACTAGAAGTAGGAAACAATTATATTCAATTATCTGAAGCTGCTTTAGAAAATAAAACACTCTTATTAACACATGAAAATAAAACAATATCACTTTCTGGATGGATTTATAAAAAAGATTCTTCTTCTAATCTAATTATGATGATAGATAAAGTAAATACAGTCTATGATACTTTAATTGGAAACGCTCCTGTTATTGATGTAGAATCTTATTATTATTTTTACACTAAAAAAGATAATGTTTTAGATTTAACAACCTACTTCAAAGCTACTGATAAAGAAGATGGAAATATAAAAATAACAAGCGATATGATTACAGGAACTCTTAAAGAAGGACAAAATATAATTTCTTTAGAAGTAATTGATAAAGACTTAAACAAATCTATTGCCAGTATTATTATTGAAATTGGAAGTTATAGTGGAGTCCAAACAAAAGAAAATATAACAGTAATTGATGAATACTGCACTCCTACAACAGGTGATATTGAAGTCTTAGTAATTCCAATAAGTTTCCCTAATTATCCAGCAACAAGCCAAATGTTAGATGTAATTGAAAAAGGATTCTTTGGAACTGAAAGTGATACTGGATGGGAATCAGTTAGTTCTTATTATGAAGAAAGTAGTTATGGAAAATTAAAAATAACTGGTGATGTAACTGATTGGTATACACCAGAAAAAAGCCAATCATATTATGCAAATTACGCTGATGAAACTAATTATATATATGGTTCAACAATCTTATTAGTTGAAGCCTTAAAACACTTTAAAAACCAATATGATTACAGCAAATATGATTCAAACAGTGATGGATATATTGATGCGGTTTATTTAATTTACAATGTAGAAATTGGTGGCAATCAAACACCTGTAGAACAAGATTTCTACTGGGCATTTACTTATTGGGATTTAAATGTTGATAGTCGCTATTACGCAGATACTAAAGGATATAGTTATGTCTTTATGGGCTATGACTTCTTCTATGATAATTTAATATATTCAAACAAAAAAATTTCAATAAACTGTGAAACAGCAATTCACGAAACAGGTCATTTATTTAATCTAGAAGATTATTACGATTATGATGAATCTGACTCATACAACAATGATGGTGGTTATTGTGGGATTGATATGATGGAATTTAATATTGGAGACCACGGTCCATACAGTAAAATACTTTTAGATTGGATAGACCCAATAATAATAAATAAAAGCGGAGTATATGAACTTCCATCATTTACCCTAACAGGAACAACATTTTTAATAGGCGCAAATGGATCATTTGATTCAATATTTAGTGAATACTATCTAATTGATTTTTATACACTTGATGGATTAAATGAATTAGAATTAAAATCATACTTTAAAACAACTAAAAATTACGCAGGTGTAAGAGTATCACATATAAATGCAAATCTAACTTATGAAGAAGGATTCTTCCCAACATTCACATATAATAACACTGACACAATATATAAGCAAATTAAAATGCTTGAAGCTGATTACAAAGGCATTTTCCACCTAGATAATTCAACAAATACTGGAGCAACACTAACTGACTTTTATAGAGTAGGGGATGTTTTTGGGACTAGTTATTACGCTAATTATAAATCACACAGTGGAAACTTATTGCCATTTACTATGGAAGTATTAGCAATCAATGATTCTTACGCAACAATAAAAATTACTATAAAATAAATAAAGCCCTTACCTGAGGCTGCTGAAAAAGATTTAACTTTTGCAGCATGAAACTGAACAAAAAATAAAAGTAGAAAGAAAATTAGGAATATTTCTTAAATTCTTTCTACTTTTTGCATGTACACTAATATTGACTCATTGTATTTAATTGTTTTTTTCATTTTTAAGTTTCATGCTGCAAAAGTTAAATCTTTTTCAGCAGCCTCTAAATAAATGGTTGTTATTCTAAATAATATATTTTTATACTTGGATTATAAACTAATTTCAAATCGGTAAATTCTTCAAAATACTCTTTTAAATTTTTAATATAACTCCACATCTGACGATTATTAATTGGATACTTTTCTAAAATACTTTTGGGATCTAATTTTCTTGTTTTTACTATCTCTTCAAAAAGACATAGTAAAACTATATACTTACTAAATTCCATTTAAAACACCCCAATCATTTTTCATATCAATAAAAATGATAAAATTTCCCAGATATTGAAAGTAATTAGCCAATTAAATTATAAATAAAATTCAATCAATATTGAACTACCAAAAAAACGTAGTCGGTAAGCCGTAATTTGATATTTTTATGTAAAAAAGCGACCCTTAAAGAAAGGCCGCTTAATATATAAATTATTGAACTTGACTACTACTCATACCACCAGTTATTGTATTGACATTTGTTACTTCATATGAACTTCCATCAATTTCAAAGACTGTCCATAAACAACCTTCTCCTTGTGGTACTACATATGTATTTAATAACTCACCGTCTAAATAAACTTGTACAGTAGCATTAGAATTAGCTAATTCTTTTGATCTAACACTTCCACCATTTGAATAATCATACACACTGTAACGATATGTTCCTTCTTGAAGTTCTAATACAGTAATAACTTCAGGGCCATATGATGAGGTATCATCTATATCTAAATTTGTTCCTGTTGTTGAATCAACTTTATTACTATAATAAATATGATAACTATCGGTTCCATTTGAATAAGTCATATGAGAATCCAAATCGCTTGGTCTATCTCCCCATGTTAATACAACAATTAATTCTCTATCAGAAAATTGTTCTAAAATATCCATATCTAAACAATCAATAACAATTTCTTCATCACCATCAACAACTATTGTTATTGTCTTAGTGTAATCACCTTTAGCCACACTCAATTTATATGTTCCATCTAATACATTTTCGATTCCACTTCCATAGTAAGTAGAAACACCAGTGTATAAGACTTCATTTGTATCAACATTACATAAATTAGTTAAAACCAACTCTTCATTTTGTGAATTTATCACTGAAACTCTAACTAAATTACCAGGAACATATCTAAGTTCATATTCACTTGAATTGTTATCCCATCCACTTGCTTTTGTAACTGTAGACCATTCATCTAAAGTTCCACGATAATAGATTAATTCTAAATTAGTTGAACCAGATATTATATTTTCCCCAATATTAGAAACACCATTTGAAATACTAATTTCTTTTAGTGAAGTTATATTGCTAAATGCACCATATAAAATATCTGTATTACCAGTAACATCAACTCTTGTTAAGTTTGCTGGTAAATAATATGTTTCATATCCTGTTTCAGAGTAATATTGAGTAACTGCGACACTATTAGTATATGATGTTGTTCCGAAAATGAAACCTAATAATGTTGATGAATTAGCAGCGACAACAGTATCACTAGAACCTACAAATGGAACTATTAATGTTTCAACATTTCCACAACCACTTAATAATCCGCCAGTAAAGTAAGTCATAGAACTTGGTAATTTAACCTTTTTAACTGAACTACATCCAGCAAATGATCCAGTTCCAATTGAAACTAATTCATCATTTAATACTAATTCTTCAAGTAATGTACAACCATTAAATGCGTAATTACCAATTGTTAATAGTGATTGAGGGAATGTAAATGCTTTTAACACACTACATCCACTAAATGCATAATCTGAAATTAATGTTATATTTTCAGCACCTGTTACACTTTCTAAAGATTTACAATTGTAGAACATCTTTGTTCCAATCATTGTAATACCTTCTCCTAAATGGGCAGTTTCAATACCTGATGATTCAAATACATTATTACCAATTTGAGTAACAGAATCTGGAATTTCAATTCCTTTTAATGTACTACATCCGAAAAACGCTAATTCACCAATTGAAATTAAACCTTCAGATAAAACTACATTTTCAATCTTACTACAATTATAGAATGCTTTCGCACCAATACTTGTTACAGTAGAAGGAATGTTAATTGTTACTAAATTAGAACAATTATAGAATGTAGAAGGTCCAATATTAGTTGTATTTTCTAGTATTACATAATTTAATGCATTACATCCATAGAATGCACCATCACCTAACATTGTAACTTCAGGAATTGAAATACCTGTTAACAATTTACAATTATTAAATGCATAACTTCCAATACTTGTTACATCACCTTTGAAGACAACATTAACTAATTTTGAACAATTATTAAATGTATAATTACCAATTTCGCTGATATTTTCACCTAAGATCACATCAGTTAGAGATGTACAACCAGTAAATGCATAATCACCTAAAACAGTAATTGAATTGCCAGTTCTTAAACTAGCTAACGAACTACATCCACTGAATGCATAATTACCAATAGTTTGAACACTATCGCTAAACGATAATGATACTAGTTTACTACAATTATAGAATGCATATTGTCCAATACTTGTTAATGATTCACCTAAGATAACTGCATTTAAGTTAGTACATCCATAGAATGCTCTATTACCAATACTATCAACCTTGTTAGGAATCTTACATACAGTAAACTTAGTACATCCTTCAAACGCACTTTCACCAATACTTAATAAATTATCAGATAATGTAATACTTGCGATACCTGTACAACCATAGAATGCTTTTGTACCAATACTTGTTACATATTCATCTAAGGCAACACCTGTTAATGATTTACATCCATAGAATGCATTTGTTCCAATAGTATTTAAATATTTATTAAACTGAACACTACTTAAAGCTATACAATTATAGAAAGCAGAATTTCCAATTGATTTAACTCTTTCACCTAATTTAATAGTTAGTAATGCACTACAACCATAAAATGCACTATCACCAATTTCTAAAACAGAGTCAGGTATAGTAAATGAAGTTAAGTTTTTACAATTATAAAATGCATTTTCACCTATTCTAGTAATTTCACCATTAATTGTTACTTTTTGTAAATTTGTCATTCCACTAAACATTGAGTCAAAAATTTCAGTAACACCTGTACCCACAGTAACACTTGTAACACCAGTCATTCCTGTAAATGCGTTACTACCAACACTTGTTACCGTATCAGGAATTACTAATGTTCTTAAGCCACTACAACTGTTAAATGCTTTACTACCAATTTTTGTAATAGAGTTAGATAAAGTAAGTGACGTCAATCCAGAACATCCATTAAATGCGTAATTATTTATAATATTTGCTTCTTCTATATTAATAGTAGTTATATTTTTACAATTAGAAAATGCATAACTAGGAACTTCTCCTTCTCCTATTAAATTGACAGTTTTTAATGATGAAGGGATGTAATAATTTTGATTATTTTGACTAGTTGCAATTCCACCAGTATATGAGGTTTTACCAAATATATATCCTAATGTGTGAGAATCTAAAGATTTAGTTGATAATGTTAACGCGTTTACGCTTGAGCATCCATTTAATGAGCCTGAGCTTATTACCATAACACTATCAGGAATAATAATTTCCGTTAAATAACTGCATCCCTTAAATACATCAGTGTATATTTGTGTTGTCCCTTCTAATACCGTATATGTACCAGAAATATATTTATCAAAAATATAACAAAGAACTTTCCCAATATACCCTTCTTTATTAAATTCTTCAATATATCCTTCAGGCAGTGCAGATTCACCTATGTATTCAATATTATCTAAATTCATTTCATTTAAATTACTGCATCCACTAAATGCAGATGAGCCTATACTTGTTACACTGTCTGGGATTGTTATGCTTGTTAGGTTGCTACAGCCATAGAATGCAGATGAGCCTATACTTGTTCCTCCTGTTATTATTACTTCTTTTAAACTGGATGGAACATATTTTGAATTTACATAATATCCATAATATGCTCCAAATATATATCCAAAGTGTGTATCACTTGTTCCATCTAAAGTTGCACCTACAAATGGGGTTGCACCTACAAATGGGATTGTTATGCTTGTTAGGCTGCTACAGCCTTCGAATGCAGATACACCTATACTTGTTACACTTT
>CAZSIA010000075.1:0-6737 GCA_964606905.1 uncultured Anaeroplasmataceae bacterium
AATTATAAAAGGGGGTGAAAATATCAAAAAGCGAATACTGTTGATGAATCTTATTATAATATTAAGTGTTTTCATTTGTCTTGCATCAGTAACTGCTCAAGATTCATCCGATACAAATTTAACGATTGATGAGTCTTCGCAGACTGATATTTCACAAATAACGATAGATGATAATGATTATAAAACGGAAAGTGTGGAGAATTCTGAGTCATCCGCCAATGAACAAAATTCTTCAAAAAATCTACCTACTACTGTTTCTGTAAGTAAATCTAGTGATAAGCTAGGAGTTAGTAATGATAATGAAGTTTTAACTGGGGGCTATGAATCTGATAAAACTTATTCTCATGAGTACAATTATCCTTTTTGGGTAGATGATGCTAAAACTTTTCTTTCACATTTTGAAGATGTAACCAAAGGAATGTATGGTGAAGGTAGGAATGATATTATAGTATATTGGACTCCATTAGAACCAACTTCTAATGGGGAATACAGAATGTATTTGGTTTATGATACAAATGATGTTGAAAAAATCCATAAGCATTTTGTTGGTTCAAAAAATGAAAATACTGCAGATGGTTTTGTTTCATTTGAGTTGTATGGTGGAACAGGTAAAGATGCAATTACTAATAGCCCTATACCTGGAACAAATATAATTATTGGTTCAACTACAAAATGGTTTGTTGGAGTTATTACAACTACAAAAGCATTTGTTGCTGATATTTGGCAGAATTCTGATAGTGGTAATCCGTTTAGGTTACCTGGAGTAACAGCATTTTTCCCAACTGATACCTCATTAACTGTCAATGATAAATCCGAAGATACGGTTAATGTTAATGAGCAGGTTGATTTAAACGCGATAGTTACTCAAGATGGAACTGATTTAGGATCAAATGATGGTACTGTCTGGTATTATGTTAAAATACCTGGCAGCACAGAATATACTAAATTATCTTTAACAAGTGGTCCTGGTGGCAGTATCAAATATACTCCAAATAGTCCTGGAACATATACATTTTATGCAGAATACCAAGAAAATTCACAAAAATCATTTTTTGCATCAAAATCTAATGAAGTTACTTTAAATGTGATTAAAAGAGATCCTTCAAAAGTATCTGTCAGCGATGAAAAAATTGTTTATGGAAATCCTGCTATTGTTAGGGTTACTTTAGTAAACTCTACTGGAATAGATAGAGATAAATTTACAATTACAGATTCTAAAGGGAACACTGTTCCTGAAGATCAATATGAAATAACTGGTAGTGATAATGAATATACAATAAAAGTATATAATTTAAATGCTGGAACTTATACTGTCAGTGTGACTAACACTGTTAATTCTGAGATGTATAAACCTAGTTCTGATGAAGGTACTATTACAGTATCCCAAGCAACATCAAGTATTGTTGTAGAAGATCAGACTATCACTTATGGTGGTACTGTTGATATTACTGCTAGAATTTTCAACTCTACTGATGTAAGTGGGGCAACATTATACAAAGATGGTCAACCATATAATGCTGTTACTCCAAATTTCAGTGGAGATAAGATTACAATAACTGGTTTGCCTCGTGGAGAATATACCTTAAATGCAACTACTGCTGGAGATGATAACCATAACTCTTCATGGGATACATGTAAGATTGTTGTTAATCCTGCCGGTTCTGAAGTACTTGTTCCTAGTAAAACTATTGTATTTGATGCTAGTGCTGTTTTAGATATCACTGGTGAAAATACAACCGGCGTAAGTAAAGTTGAAATTTACAAAGATGGTAAAATAGTTGATGTTACTACTACTATTGACGGTAAAAAAGTTACCATTCCTGCTGGTTTGGATGTGGGCACTTATACTGTTAAGGTAACTAATCTTGTTGATGGCAATCACAGTCAAAATTCAAATGAAAGTACACTTATTATTAATCCTGCCGGTTCTGAGGTAATTGTTCCTGCTAAAACAGTTACTTATAGAAATGATATTGTTTTAGATATCACCGGTGAAAATACAACTGGCGTTAGCAATGTTGAAGTATTTAAGGATGGTAGTCCTTTTGGAGGTTTCACTTGGAGTAGTGTAGAAAAAACTGTTACTATTTCCGGTTTGAATGCTGGTGAGTACACTGTAAAAATTACAAACATTGTAGATGGCAATCATTTGCAAAATTCCAGTTCCAATCGCCTAGTTGTTGATAAAGCAAATTCCGCTGTTTATGTCACTGGTGATGAAATTGTATATGGTAAAAATGCAACCGTTCGTGTAACCTATGAAAATGCAACCAATGGTACTTATCAAATCATTAAAAATGGTGAAGTTAATAGAAGTGGAGATATTAATGATACAATTAACATTTCCGGTTTGGATTATGGTGATTATACTGTAAAAGTAACTTCTAATGTTGATGAAAACCATAAAAACAATACTGGTGAAGCTACCATTAAGGTATTGAAAGAAAAATCATCTGTTGAAATGGGTGAAATTGTCATAAATCATGGTGAAGATGTGAATGAACAGGCCATAACAGATAATGCTACTGGAATTACATTTGTTGTTCTAAAAGATAATGTACCTATTAAAGAGGGTACAGGTACCGGATCCGACGATGAATATAATGTACTTATCAAGGATTTGGAACCTGGTGAATACACACTCAGAGTAACCACTGAAGTTGATGACAATTATGAAAGTGTTACTGAAGACTTTAAGATTACAGTCAATCCTGTAGTTGTATTGGATATCACTAAAAAAGTTGTTGGCGAGACCACTGTTCTTGTTGGTGATAAGGTTTATTACAATATTACTGTGACTAATAACGGTCTTTCAACTGCCACTAATGTTAAAGTAGCGGATGAGTTGTCTGGCCCTGCCACTGTTGATGCAGAAGAGTCCAGTGCAGGTTATGCTAATGGCGGTTGGATTATACCTTCTATCGCTGCTGGCGAGGATGTTAATTTGACATTAGTTGTTTTAACTAATAACAGAGGTAACGTGTCAAACAGTGTTTCTGTAACCAGTAATGAAAATGAAACTGAAGTTACTGCAAAAGCTGAAAATGTTACTGCTGTTTCTGTAATTTTGAATGTCAATAAAACTGCTGATTTAAAGTATATTGCTTTTAGTTCTGTTAGTCCAGAAAAATTGCATGAAATTAATAAAATTAATTACACAATTGTTGTAAGCAATGATGGCCCTGATAATGCTAGCAATATTAATGTTGTGGATGCTTTGCATTCATATTTGTATATCCTTGATGCAGGTTTTGTTCCTAAAGATGGAGTGGACGTAACTGTTGAAAAGGATAATGCAAATAATGTTGTAAGCTGGAACATATCTAACCTGAAAAGTGGGGATAAAATAGTATTGTGGGTTCAAGCAGGATTATTAAAAGATGCCCCTGTAGGAACCAACCTGACTAATGCTGTTGAAGTAACCAGCAAGGAAAACTCAACTAAAGTCACTAACTCTTCAGATAACGTGACTGTAGTTCCGGTTAATTTAAACGTTACTAAAACTGCAAATGCTACTGTTGTTGGAAACAATACTCTTGTTAATTTCACAATTGTTGTTAAAAATAAATCTTTGGTAAATATCACTGGTTTATGGTTAATAGATGTATTGCCGTCAGGTTTCTCATATGTGAATGCTTCAGAATTTGTCATGGAAGGAATAAAATACATTCCTATATTCCTAAATCCTCAAAATCCAACTGTAATTAGTTGGGGGGATGAAAATAATCATGAGCAGATTAGACATTTAGGTGCAGATTTGGAAATTACAGTATGGGTGCTTGCAAGATCAAATGGTATTGGTCAGCAAGTTAACCAAGCATCTGTTAGCTGTGGAGAAAACAGTACACTAAAAACTGTTACTTGCACTGTAAATATCACTTCAGTTAATTTAACTGTAAATAAAACTGCAGATATAACTAACATTTCATATAGTGCTTATGATGGCGAAAATGTCAATAAGATCAATTATACAATCATTGTTGATAATCCTGGTTTGGCTGATGCACATGATGTCATTGTTGAAGATAGCTTACCTAAAGGTTTAACACTTGTTGATGCAGGATTTGTTCCTGTTTCCGGTGTGAATGTTGTGGTAACAAAATCAGGAAATGACGTCAAATGGAACATTTCCAATATTGCTAACAAAACTCAAATTCAATTATGGATTCAGGCTAAAATAAGTGATGATACTCCATTAGGTAACATTTCCAATGAAGTAACTGTTACTTGCAGAGAAAATGCAACAGGTACCTCAAACAAAACCAATATTACTGTTAAACCAACCAATTTAACTATCGTTAAAAAGGTTATAGGTGATACTAAAGTTGCTGTTGGTGAAGATATTACCTATGAAATTACCGTTACTAACAATGGTCCTAGCATAGTTTCCAATGTTGTCATAACTGATAAATTAACAGGTCCTGCAAAAATAAATGCTACAAAATCTACAGTCCCTGAAGGAAGCACCTTTGACGGTGAAAAATGGACTATTGAAAAGATTGATGCAGGAGAAAGCTATACATTAACTGTTGTTGCAGTGCCTTATCTTGATGGAACTGTGAAAAACAATGTTAGTGTGGTCTGTGATGAAAACAATACAGAAAAAACTAACGAATCTGTACCGGTTAGTGTAACTCCAGTGGTTGATTTGGAAATTACCAAGAAAGTTGACAAGACTGAAGTTCAAGTTGGTCAAAATATTACTTATACAATCAACGTTACCAATAAAGGTCCTTCCACTGCTACCAATGTTAATGTGTCTGAGGATATAAGTGAATTGGTAAAAGTTGTTGGCTGGGGTAGTGCTGATTATGATAACAAGACCAATGTTTGGAATGTTGGTGATTTAGCTAAAAATGAATCCAAAACTTTGACTTTGATTGTTTGTGTTGTCTCAAATGGTACTGTGGAAAATAGTGTTTCCGTTAAAACTAATGAAAATGATTCCAATAAAACCAATAACAATGCTACATCAGAAAATGTTACTGCTATTCCTGTAGTTGATTTGGAAATCACTAAAACTGTTGAAGGCAATGTAACTTCCGTTTTAGTGGGCGATGAGATTACCTATATCATAACAGTTAAAAACAATGGCCCATCAAAAGCTACTGATGTTAAAGTTTCAGAAAAACTTTCTGAACATGTAAAATTGATTAGAGATGTAGAAGGCTATGATGGTAAAGTTTGGAATGTTGGCGATTTGGATAAAAATCAAACCAAAAAGTTAATATTAACTGTAAAAGTAATCGGAAACGGTACAATTTCCAATAATGTAAATGTTTCAGCTAAGCAGAATGATACTAATGAGTCTAACAATAATGCTAGTTCTCCGGACATTGAGGCTGATTCTTTAGTGATTTTAAACATTACTAAAGTTGTTGACAGCAAATCTACTAATGTCGGTGAAAATGTTACTTATACAATCACTGTTAAAAACATTGGTTTGAGTAATGCTACCGGTGTTAAAGTCAATGAGTCTTTAAGTGATTTGGTTGAAGCTGTTAGTTGGGGTGATGCTGATTACGATAATAAAACTAAAGTTTGGACTATCGGTAATTTAGGTGTTAATGAAACTGCTACCTTGACTTTGGTTGTTAAAGTTATCAATAATGGTACTGTTGAAAACACTGCATTTGTAAATTCAAATGAAAATAAGACTGTTAAGAATTCAACTTCTGATAACGTTACTGCTATTCCTGTAGTTGATTTGGAAATCACTAAAACTGTTGAAGGCAATGTAACTTCCGTTTTAGTTGGTGATAATGTAACTTACACTATTAATGTTACAAATAAAGGTCCTTCCACTGCAACTGATGTGAAAGTTTCAGAAGAACTGTCAAGTCTTGTTAAATTGGCTAAAGAAGTTGAAGGTTATGATGGTAAAGTCTGGAATGTTGGTACATTAGCTAAAGATCAAACAAAAACATTGACATTGACTGTAACTGTTATTTCAAATGGAACTATTTCAAACAATGTAACTGTATCTGCTAAGCAGAATGATACTAATGAGTCTAACAATAATGCTAGTTCTCCTGATATTGATGCTAAACCGTTGGTTATTTTAAATATTACTAAAGTGGCTGATTGTGAAAGTGTGAATGTTGGAGAAAATATTACATATACTATTACTGTTATTAATAATGGTTTAAGTAATGCTACTGGTGTTAAAGTATCTGAAAAGTTATCTCCTTTAGTTAAAGTTGTTAATTATGGTGATGCTGATTATAATGTTACTAATAATGTTTGGACAATTGGTAATTTAGCTAAGAACGCTACTGTAACATTGAAACTTGTTGTTGAAGTGATCAGTAATGGTACTGTTGAAAATAGTGCTACTGTTACTTCAAATGAAAACGACACAGTTGAAAATGCAACTTCCAAAAACGTTACTGCAATTCCTGTAGTTGATTTAGAAATCACTAAAACCGTTGACAGAACTGTTGCTAATGTAGGAGAGAATATTACTTACACAATTATTGTTAAGAATAATGGTCCTTCTAAGGCTACTGGTGTTAAAGTCAATGAATCATTAAGTGATTTAGTTAAAGTTGTTGACTTTGGTGATGCTAAGTACGATAAATCCACTAATGTTTGGAATGTTGGTGATTTAGATGTGAACTCTAATGCTACTTTAAAATTAGTCATTGAAGTTATCAATAACGGTACTGTGGAAAACAGTGTATCTGTTAAATCTGCTGAAAACGATACTGATGAGTCTAACAATAATGCTACTAGTG